>CAYRQC010000075.1:0-14742 GCA_964426265.1 uncultured Phycisphaerales bacterium
CGAGGCTACCGCCTGCGCACGGAGTCGCGCGCGACGTAACGTGACGACCCTGCTGCAGCGCAGCGACGGGGAGCGCAACCGATGATCGTCGGAGTCGGCATCGATGCAGTCGAGATCGCGCGCATCGACCAGCTCATCGCGCGTTTCGGCGAACGCGCCGCGCAACGCGTCTTCACGGCACGCGAGCTCGAGATCGCGGGTGACAGCGCGCGCCGGCACGAGACGCTCGCGGCGCGCTTCGCGGCGAAGGAGGCGGCGATGAAGGCGCTCGGCACCGGCTGGGCACAGGGCGTGGCGTTCGTCGACTTCGAGATCGAGCGTGAGCCGTCGGGCGCGCCACGGCTGACCCTGCGCGGCGCGGCGCTCGCGCACGCGACGCGGCTCGGCGTGACACGGGTGCACCTCTCGCTGACGCACACCGCGACCACTGCAACAGCGGTCGTGGTCCTCGAGAGCGGTGGGGCCGCTACTTCAGCTTGATCTCGATGTCGAAGATCGCGCGGGCGTCATCGACATTGAAGGCCGCCCAAGCTTCGTCCACTCCACGTGGAGTGGTCGCGAAGAGCACGACTCCGACGTCGCAACCGCTACCCGCGAGCTCGGCTTGACACTCCGCACGCAGGGCCGCTAGATCGATCGAACCCGATGCGACGACGTCGGTGACCACGTAATCGACCTGTTTGAACGACGCCAGTATTCCGCCGTCGGTGGTCGAGCGTTTGCCCACCACCACCGTCATGACTGCCGGCATCCGCTGCCGAGCCACCAGCTCGAGCGTCTCACCATCATCGGAGCGCAAATCCTCGACCTCGAAGCGACCATTGAGGTTCAAGAAGCTGCGCGCCGCCAAACCGCCCGGTGACGCGGCCATCTCGCCGAAGAAGAGCTTGCGGGGCCCCTTGAGCCGAAGGTCGAGCGAGGAGCCGAAGCGTGGCAGGGGCTCGTTGCCGACGGTGCCTTGGAACAGGTCCGAGCGCGTATGCGGCGCGATCACCAATCCGGTGGCGATCGGGAACCCGTTGGCATCGGGCTGCGTGTCAGCGCCCTTGCGCCCGTGAATCGCGACGAAGCCGACCAGCGGTCGGGACACCTTCATGCCACCGGGGGCGCTATCGGGAAGGCTCGCCGAGCTGCCGCCACCGATGTACGGGAGGATGTCGACGCCTTCGTCGCCACCACCACCCAAGACCAACGGTGCGGTTGCCAGTGCAGCGGCGCTCACCAACGCCGCGCCCATCCAACTACCGATCAGTTTCCGGCACCCCATGGTTTTCACCTCGCGTGCCAAAGGTTAGCTGGCGAAGAGTAGCGGGTAACGACCGCGCAATCGGGTCAGGAAGCTCCTGTGACGAAGGAGCGTCTGACGGAAATCACGCGCGCGTCGAAACGCAGGAACGGTCAAGGTCTCGAGATGTTGCGGAAAGCGAGTCGCCAACCGATCGATCGCGCTTTCCGCATCTTCCAGCCGGCCCAACTTCACACAGTAGATCGAGAGATTCGTCAGGGCGGCCGCCTGGAAAGCTTCGTTGTGATCACGCTCCGCACACGCCAGCACTTCGCGCTCGAGCTCGACGGCACGCGCAAACTGCTGTGTCATCGAGAAGACACGCGAGAGCTGCTGGAGTGCATAGAACTTCATCTTCGCGTCGGCGCGCGAGTGCATCACCGTGCGCAAGAGCTGACGCGCGCGGTCGTGGCGGCCGGTCATGTTGAAGTACTTCGCGAGGTAGATGCGTGCCGCGTGGTGGTCGCGATCGAGGCGCAGGCACTGCTCGAGGCAGGCGCGACCCGCCTCGAACGCGGCATCCGGCTCGACGCTGTCTTCGTGTGCAAACAGCGCCTTGCGCGGCGCGATGGTGTCACGACCGGCGCTGCCGGGCTGCTTCCCGAGCTTGCGGTGCTCCCGGAACAGCGCCTGACTGCGGCTGGAGAGCTTGCTGATCGAGCCCGGCTTCTTCACGAAGAGGCGTACTCCGCGCAACGTCGGGTTCGCGGTCAGCCCCTTGGCGACCAGTGCCTTGCCCAGCTCGTAGAGCGCCCCCGACAGCTTCGTGCTGTTGTCGTCGAGCAACCGCCGGGTGAGGTCGCCCCACAGCTCGGTCCCGCTCGGCAGATCGGCCTGCGACTCGACCCCACCGAACAGGTGCAAGCGCGACAGGCCGGCGAGCGCCTGCACGTAGGAGCAGCACGGTCCACAGCCGGCGAGGTGGCTGGCAATCTCGTCGCCGTCGAGCGCCGTCTTCTCGCCATCGACGTAGGCCGAGAGGTCGGCCTCGAATCGAGCACAGGCGTCGTGCGACCGGAGAACCTCTTCCTGCAGCGTCGGCTCAGCCATGACGCGCCTCCAACATGTCCGCCATCGCCCGCAGCAGCTTCTTGCGCGCGCGGCACACGATCATCTTCAAGTTCTCGAGACGCACGCCCATCTTCTCGGCCGCGCGTCGGTACTTGAAGCCCTTCACCTCGATCCAGTAAAGCGCCTTCTGCTCGCGGTCCTTCAGCTCCGACTCGAACACCGAGCGGTAGGCCAACAGGCAGATCGCATACATCCGCGCCGCATTCTCCGACTCTTCATCCTCCGAGAGCGCCTGATCGGGCGGCACCATCCGCTCGTCCTTGACGATCTCGGCGAGTGGATCGAGGTCGACCTCGGAGCGCGGCACATTGCGCAGGTGTTTCAGGAGCGTGTTGCGGACGATCGAGAACGACCAGTTCCGGAAGGAGCACTCCTTCTCGTTCCGGAAGCGGTGCGGATAGCGATAGATCGACAGGAAGACGTCCTGCAGCACATCTTTCGCATCGATTCCGGGGTGGGCGAAGCGCAACCGCTTCAGGATCACCAACAGGATCTGTCGGTGACAGAGCTCGTACAGGAGCGAGAAGCAGTCGAGGTTCTGGGTCCGGGCAAAGCCCTCCATCAACAGGCTGGCCAGGACTTCCTGCGTGAGATGGCCTTGGCTGCTCAGCGCCGCGAACTTGTCGCGGAACTCCTCGCGCATGCCGACCGGGAGCGACGCCCACGCAGCAGGGAGCTTGCTGCTCACCGCCACTGGAATCACGCTCAGGGCGTCGGCCGCCATGACGGCGGTCGTCGTGGTCGCCATCCTTGGAGCCATCCCGACGGATGCCCCCGTGTTGGCAGGTGGCACGCGGCCGGCTGTCACCGCGGATCGACTCTGGGTGCGGGCCGTCACGCTCGCTGTCGATCGATTCATCGCCAAGTCCGATGAAGGAACCATGAGGCTCCTGGCCGCCTTCCACTCACGGAAGAGGAAGGGCCCATCGGACAGGGGTGCCTCGCATTCGCTTCGGACCCCTGAGATCTGTCGGCGTCGTTTCGGGTCAGCTGCGGTCTGCGTCGATTGCTTCTTTTGTGCTTCTCGGTCAACGACGTTTTTTGGCAGCTGCCTTCTGGTCGCTGGCGGCGCTCAGGTGCCTCTGGCTTTGATCCATGCCGCCAACACGAACTCGTGCTCGCGGCCCGACCAAGGTTCGAGGTCACTCGAAATATCTAGCGCGAGAACATTTTTCCCGCAACCACGGATTATTCACCAGGAGGTGCTACCGCGGGGTCGTCGGATCCCCCTGAAGGCCCTTCGTTCGCCGACTGTTCGCCGCGTCGGAGCGGTCGTCCGAATGGATCGACCCGACCGAGCTCACCGGGGGAAAACTGCCCGCGCAACGGGGAACGGCGCAGATTCTCTCCGGGGATGAACAGTGGAAGACCGGAGTTTTCAGGCGGAACGACCGTCGGCAGCCGCTCCCCCGAACGCGGTTGCGGAGCACCCCAGGGAAACTCCCTGATCTCCTCAAAAAAAGTGGCGCGGCGCATCGGAATCAGGCGCTCGAACGGTGCGACCGGAGCTGGTTCGAGCAACGCGAAGAGGCGCACGAAGCTCGCGACATCGGTGAGCTGCGTGTGCGCGACCGCCGCCAGCGCCTCCTCGAGCGAATAGCCGCCGATCGGCAGCTTCGTCAGCTCCAGCTTCTTGCCAAGTCGCAGCGCGATCTGCTGGAGCAGTTCTTCGAGCGAGAGCGGCGGTGACCGCCCGACTTCGATCGTCTCCCCCACCATGCGATGGTGATCGAGCGCCGTGGCGAGCGCGATCGCGACATCGCCCGCTGCAAGCGGCTGGACGCGCCCACTGCGCAGCAGCGGCAACCGCAACTTCGCGCCGCTGCTCACGGCGAAACGCAGGGCCTCCACCACCGGCGCGTCGGGCGAGGTGATCAAGCTCGCGCGCAAGATGATGAAGGGAACGCCGCTCGCGCGCAGGAGCTGCTCGGCGTCACCTTTCGCGCGCAGCCAGGCGTGGCCGGAGCCGCTCGCCGCGCCGCTCGCCGAGAGATAGATGAAGCGTTCGACGCCGCGCGCCTTCGCCAACACGAGCAGTGCCTCCATCGCCGCCCGTTCGTGGTCGGCGCGCAGCGGCCGCTTCGCGAGCGGCACGCCGACGAGATGGATGATCGAGCGCACCGCGGGCAACGCAGCGAGCAGCGCCTGCGCGTCGGTCACATCGCACGCAACGACCGTACGCGGCCCCTCGTTCCAACTGGCGTCGCGCGGCGTGAGCGACAGCTCTGTCCATGGCCGCCGCCCGGTCTGCAGGATCTCGGCGGTGGCGCGACCGACCAGTCCGGTTGCTCCGGTGAGCAGGATCACGACATCACGACGCGCGCCGTCACCGGATGCGCGAAGACGCCGCGCTGCCGCAAATGGTCGCGAAACTCGTCGAAGCCGTGCATGGTGTAGACCTCGCGCGGCCGCACCGTCTCGACATAGCGGACCAGCTCGTCGAAATCGGCGTGGTCCGAGAGAGTGTAGCTGCGGTCACAACGGTAGGGCGGCGCGCCGTCCAGCGACCAGCCGGTGGCCGCGATCAGCACCGGCGCCGGCGACTGCAGCACCAGCTTCGAGCTCGCCAGATGCGGCGGCAGCACGACGACCTTGCCGTGCGTCTGTCCGGGCCGCGCGATGGCATACGGTGCGAAGCGGACGCCGAGCGACTCGTAGACCTTCACCATCGCGACGACCGGCGGCGCGAGAGCGAGCGGCAGCGCGTAGGGCTCGAGCAGCTTCATCAGCTCCTGCGCCCGCCCGAGCGAGTAGGCGAGCAGCACCGGCGTCCCGCCCGCCGCCAACACCCGCGCGAGATCGGCCGCAAGCTCCGGCACGACCTCCTTCCGCGGCGGAAAGCGGTAGTGCGGCCGCCCAAAAGTGCACTCCATCACCAACACATCGCACGGCACGATCACGCCCGGCTCGCACGTCTCGGAGCGCTCGAGCCGGAAGTCGCCGGTGTAGACGAAGCGCTCGCTTTCGTGCTCGATCTCCGCCTGCGCCGCACCGAGCACGTGGCCCGCCGGATGGAGCCGCAGCCGGTAGCCACGACCGAGGTCGTGCCACTCACCGAACGGCAGCTCCGTGATCTGCAGTGGACCGAGCCGCGCACGCATGAACGCCGCCGTCTCGCGCGTCGCGAAGATCTGCGCGTGGCGGCCGATGTGGTCGCCGTGGGCGTGCGAGACGAAGGCGCGCCGGCGCCGCTTGCCCGGATCGAGCCAGAGATCGGCGCCCGGAACGTAGAGATCTTCGCGCCAGACGAACATCAAGGACGGCGCAGGTTCATGGTCACGCGGATCCCGTGGTCGTCGCGCCGCACCGTCACGCAGCCGATCGGCGACCCGCCCGGCTCACGCAGACTGGCGAAGAGCGCTGCCTCCTCCGCCGCGCCGAACGGCACGTCGAAGAGCCCCGGCTCGAGCAACCGCTGGCGCTCCTCCATCAAGAGCGCGTTGGCGCCACCCCCGACGACCTCCATGCAGCCGCCCGGCATGCGCTGGATGCCGTAGTAGGCGAGCGCCGCCACGCGGACGATCGACATCGCCGACGCCGGCAGGAGATCCGAGAGCAGCGCCGTCAGCAACCCCTCGTTCGTCTCGTCGTTGGTGAGCTCGGCGAAGAGCCGGAGAGTGATCGGCGGTGCGCCCGACGCCGCGTTGGTCACCGACTTCGAGCTGCCGGAGTCGTTCCCGCCAAGGCGCTCGAGAGTGCCCTGGAACCAGCCGTTGCTAGCCTCGGAATCGACGCTCGTGGCGAGCCAGAAGCGTCCGCTGAACGAGTCGAGGAAACGGCCCTCGGCCGCCTCCGCCTCATCTTCGGCCGCCTGCGCGGTCGCTTGCGCCGCGGCACGGCGACCCCGCGATCGATGCACGAATGAAGGCCCGCGCCTTTCCGAGAGCAGGCTCGGCAGCGCGTCCAGCGCCGCCGGCGTCACCGATGCCGCCACCACGAGTGGTGCCCCGTTCGGCGCGCCCGCGACGAGATCGGAGAGCGGCTGGTTGCGGAGAATCGGCAGCAGCTTCTCGAGCAAGCCGCCCGCCTCGGCGCGCAGGTAGAGCTCTCCCTGTTCGTCGGCGACCTGCAAGAAGAGGTGATCGATCGAGATCAGCGCGTCGATGAGATTGCGCGCACTCGACTGCAGCGTGGATGAGAGCTGCCCGTAGGTCTCCCACCGCGTTCCGCCGGAATTGCGATCCCAGCCGTGGGGGTAGAAGGCGCCCCACAGCGATTCGCTGATGAGGTTCTGCAGTCGGTCCCGCAACTGGTGCTTCGACTCGCCGAGCGCGGCACCGAGCTCGAATCGCAAGCAGATGCCGTCGCCCGTCGCCGGGTCGAGTACCTGGGTCGCGTGCAACGCCGCCAGGACGTTCGCCACGCCGTCGCGCGCCGGCAGCAGCAGCGTCCACACTTCGCGCTCGACCAGGTGGTAGCGCGTCGCCGGCAGCTCGATCGAGCTCGGGTCACCGTCCGCTCCGCCCTCGACGTGGATGCGCATCGCGTCGCCGACCAGCTCCTCCAAACCAGCGATTCGCCCGCGTCCGGGCAGCCACACTTCGTCGTCCTCGAGACGCAGTCCGCGCCTGGCGGCCGCCGCGCGGAACCACTGCGCCGAGCCGCGCCACGCGAAGCCGCAGAATGCACCATGGACGCTCGGATCGAGGAAGAGGACCACGAGCGGCGCAGGAACGTCGGCCTGGTCACCGGTCAGCGCCTCCCGCAGCACGAAGAGCGGCGGGCCGGCGATGCTGAAGAGCGCCGCCTGCTGAGGGAGCTGCTCGAGCCCGCTGACGAGCCGGCGCGCCACCGGATCGTCGGGGCGAAAGCGCAGGAAGCCGAGCACGTCGTGCGATGGAAGCTCGGTGGCGAGCGCGCCCCCAAACGGCGCGACCGGCGACGGCACCTCGCGCTTGCAGCCGACCACCAGAGAGACCGCCACCAGACCGAGCAGCAGGCGCAGCGCGCCGGCCTTTCGGTGCCGAGTCGGCTGCCGCACACCCTCCGACCTATCATCAGGTGGCGTTGCATCACCGTGGACTTGCAAGCGGCGAGCCCCAGAGGAAGAGACCATCACGAGCGCGGATGGAGAAGCTGACACGATGCCGCCCTACGGCGCAACCGACGCCGAGGATCAGACGCCGCCCGCCACGGGCGCCGCCGCCGCCACGGGCCCCGGCGATTGGAAGGCCCGATTGCGGGCGCTCGCCGAGGAGATCGGGCTCGCCGACCTTGGCGTCACCACCATCGAGCCGCTGCCGCGCGGCGACTTCTATGAGCAGTGGCTCGCGGAAGGACGCGGCGCCTCGATGCACTGGCTCAAGCCCGGCGAGCGCAGCGACCCCACCGCGCTCCTTCCCGGTGCTCGCACCTTGATCGTCGCCGCCGCGCGCTACGCGAAGCCGGCCACCGAGCCGCGGCCGATCGCCGCCTACGCCTGCCGCGACGACTATCACCTCGTGCTGAAACGGGCGCTGCGCCGGCTTTCGGCGGAGCTGCGCGCATTCGTCCCCGGCAGTGAGACGCGCGTCGCCGTCGACACCGCGCCGATCCGCGAACGCGAGGCCGCGATGCGCGCCGGCGTCGGCTGGATCGGCAAGAACACCATGCTGGTCCACCGCCAGCACGGCTGCTACACGCTGCTCGGCACCATCCTCTGGAGCGAGGAGCTGCCGCCCGACGCACCGGCCGTCGACCATTGCGCCGATTGCCGCCGCTGCCTCGACGCCTGCCCGACCGGCGCCTTCCCGGCCCCCTACCAGATCGACGCGCGCAAGTGCCTCTCCTACTGGACCATCGAGCAACGCGACGCCATCCCGTTGGAGCTCCGCGACGCACTCGGGACGCGCGCGTTCGGTTGCGATGCCTGCCTCGCCGCGTGTCCCTATGGTGGCCGGACGTTGCTCGCCGAGAGCCCGCTGTTGCCGACCATGGAGCCGCTCGCGAGCCACTCGCTGCGCGAGCTGCTGCTCCTGGCGCGCGACCGCTTCTGGAAGATCTTCCGCTTCACGCCGGTCGAGCGCGCCCGGCGGCGCGGCATGCTGCGCAACCTGCTCATTGCCGCCGGCAACTCGGGGGACCGCAGCCTGATAGAGCTGTTGACACCGCTCGCCGCGGACGACGATGAGCTGATCGCCGAGCATGCGCGCCACGCGCTCGCCCGGCTCGCGAACGCAAAGGAGAAGCAACCGTGATCGCCGACGGACTCGATCTGCGCCATCTGGAGATCTTCGCCCGCGTCGTGCAGGAGGGCGGCATCACGCAGGCCGCCAAGAGCCTCGGGCTCACGCAACCGACGGTGAGCGGCCACATCCGCTCGCTCGAGAACGAGGCGGGCGCGACGCTTCTCCATCGCGGTGGCGGCCGCGCCAAGCCGACCACCGCCGGCGAGCTGCTCTGGCGCTACGCCGAGCAGATCTGCGCGCGCAAAGCCGAGGCGCAGCTCGAGCTCGAGCGCTTTCTCGGTCTGCGTCAGGGAGAGCTCAAGGTCGGCGCCTCGACCACACCTGCCACCTACTTCCTGCCACCGCACCTCGTCCGCTTCGCGACGGAGCATCCGGCGATCCACGTCGAGCTGACGGTCGGCGACACGCGCGAGATCCTCGACGCCCTCGAGAGCAACCGGATCGAGCTGGCGCTGATCGGCGATGCAGTCGACGCCGACCGCTACCACTCGAAGAAGGTCGCGACCGACAAGATCGTGCTGGTCGTCGGCAAGGTGCATCCCTGGTTCACGCGCACGACGGTGAAGATCGAGGAGCTGCGTGCCTCGTCGCTGCTCGTGCGCGGCGAAGGGTCGGCGACGCTCTCGTCGGTCGATCACGCGCTGGCGGCGGCGGGGCTCACGATCGGCCGCGACGTGAAGATCGCGCTGCGCCTGCCGACCAACGAGGCGATCCGCGAAGCCGTCACGCGCGGCAACACGGCGGCGTTCCTGCCGAAGGCGTGCCTGGTCGGCCGCCAGAGCGAGCTCCACGCGATCGAGATCGCCGGCCTCTCGGTCGAGCGCCCGTTCACCGCCGTGACGAGCCTCAGCCACGAGCCCGGTCCCGCGGCGCGGACGCTGCTCGCAATGCTCGGCTGAGAATCCGCCGTACCGATCCGGGGTCCGTACGCCGACGTTTTCCGCACCGTGGCGGACTGGGCACTGGTCGTCACGAACCGTTCGCAAGCTGCGGCAGGTGCCGCTCCAACGCGCGCGCCGCGCCTTGCAGCAGGGCGCCGCGCAGCGCGAGCCGAGTCGGCGGCGTGTTGGCGGCACGCGCGAGGAGCAGCAGCTCGCCGCGCTTGCGGTCGGCGATGAAGCCGGCCAGCTCGCTCCACGGCAGCAGGCGGTGATCGAGGATGACGCCCGCCTTGCAGATGGCGAGCAGCCGCAGCGTGCCGGCCGCCGCGATCGGCGCGGTCACCAGCGCCACCACCAACGCGAGCGCCGGGCCGGCGCGGCCGAGGCAGCTCACGACCATCGCCAGGATCATCCAGACCAGCAGGCGCGGCGCCCGCGGGCTCCGCGCGAAGATCTCGAGCTCGATGGTCGTACCGGCAGCCCGCGCTGCGGCGGCCGCCTGCCGAGGACGGGCGAAGAACGCGACCACGACGGCCGCGGGATAGATCAGCAGGATCAGCAGGCGGAGGAACAGCAAGCTCAGCGCTCTTCGGAGGGGCGACGGTCGGCGGCTCCATTCAAGCCGCACGGGGCGCGCGCCCGAAGACGGCTCATTGGAGCCATCGATTGGATCAAGGCCTCCTCACGACGCTCGGCCGCCGCAGCGCGCAGCGCATCTGCGTGCGCACCGACGTCGGCATCCTCGACGAAACGAGTGGCGTGCGGCTGCTCGGCCAGCTGCGTGACCTGTCGGGAAGTGGCGCCTGCCTCAGCACACAAGCACCGTTGCCGATCGGCAAGGAGCTGCGCCTCGCGTTCGAGTTCGAGAAGGGCGAGGAGCCGGTCCGGCTGCACGTCGAGGTCGCGTGGTCCGGTCACGGCGAAACCACGCGCGGCAACACCCTCTCCGGCGTCCGCTTCCTCGATCTCGCCGGCGCCGACTTCGGTCGACTGCGCGACTTCATCGACCGCAAGCTCTGGCAAGTGCAGCACTTCCTCTGCTCGATCGACGCGCTCTCCGATCTGAATGACCTGGAGAAGCTGCTGCTCGCGTCGGTGGCGTTCGATCGCGAGCTGGCGAACGGTGAAGCCCTGGAAGAATCGGTCTCCGAGAACTCACTCGTGATGGTGCGGCTCGGCACGTTGCAATGCCAGGAACGGCTCACCGATGGGCGGCAGACCGCGCGGCGCGTGATCGCGAGCGGCGAGCTCGGCGGCGCGCTCCCGATCGATCCGCGCGGCGGCTGTCAGCTCATCTTGAAAGCCGTCAGCCAGGCCGCCGTTTTGGTGATTCCCGCGGACGGCTTCTGGTACCTGTGGGGCAAGCATCCCGAGACCGCGCTGAAGCTCCTCGCGTGCTGGTCGCTCGCGCTGCGTGATCGCCTCTTCGCGGTCGAAGCCGTCGAGCCGGTTCAGCCAACGCGTTGAGCTGAGCTCCGCCCAATGACGCTCCGTCGACAGACTTCACTGACGCTCGTGGTCGCGCTCGCTGTCCTGATGGTCCCGCTCCACCTGCTCTTCGAGCGGATCCTGATGGGCGGCTTCGCGCGGCTCGAGGACGAGGCGGTCCGGCGCGACGTCGCGCGCGTCGAGGACGCAATCAAGTCCAACCTTGGCGGCCTCGCGCAGAAGGCGCGCGACTGGGCGTGGTGGGATGACGCCTATCAGTTCGCCGCGGATCACAACCCGGCGTTCGTCGAGTCGAACCTCCTCCCGACGGCGCTGGCATCACTCGACGTCAACGCGATCCTCTTCTATGGCACCTCCGGCGAGCTGATCGTCGGGCGCACGATCGATCCGTCGACCGGTGAAGAGGTCCCGATGCCGGCCGCGCTGGCCGGGCAGTTCGTTCCAGGGTCGCCCCTGCTCGCGCTACAGGACCGCGATCAGGGGCAGAGCGGGATCATCGTCGGAGACGGCGGTGCATGGCTCTTCAGCGCCGAGGCGATCCTGACCACCGAGCAGACCGGCCCCACGCACGGCACGCTCGTCTTCTCGCGTGAGCTCGACGCGGGCGAGGTCGCCGCGGTAGCGGCCGTGACGCACCTCGACGTCGAGCTGCACCTCGCCGGCGCGGCCGCGATGCCGCCGGATCTCGTGGCGGCGACGCCCGAGATCGAGCGGGGCGAACGGGTCGTCGCGCGGCTGTCGGAGAGCGTGATCGGCGGCTACGGCGCGATCGTCGACGTGTCCGGTCAACCGAGCCTGCGCATCCGCGTGACCGAGCCGCGCGGCATCTACGCGCAGGCGCGCGTGACCCGCAAGTGGGCGCTCGCGGCGCTGCTGCTCGCGGTCGCGCTGCTGGTCGGGACGATGCTCTTCCTCGTTGATCGTCGCGTGGTCCGGCCCCTTGGTGGGCTCTCGAGCAGCGTGCGCGAGGTCGAGGCGCGGGGCGACCTCTCGGTGCGCGTGCCGGAGCGCGGCGCCGACGAGCTGCGGGCGCTCGGCCGCGGCATGAACCAGATGCTCTCGACCCTCGAGCGCAACCGCGACGAGCTCGAGGCGATGTCGCACCACCTCGAGCAGGCGCGCGACGCCGCGCTCGCCGGAGCGCGCGCGAAGTCCGACTTCCTCGCCAACATGAGTCACGAGATCCGCACGCCGATGAACGGGGTGATCGGCATGACGGGGCTGTTGCTCGACACGCCGCTCGACGGCGAGCAGAAGGAGTGCGTCGAGACCATCCGCGGCTGCGGCGAGGCGCTGCTCGATCTCATCAACGACATCCTCGACTACAGCAAGATCGAGGCCGGCAAGCTGGCGATCGAGGCGACCGACTTCGACCCGCGCAGCACCATCGAGGAGTGCGTCGCGCTACTCGCCGAGCGGGCGCAGAAGAAGGGGCTCGAGCTCTGCTGCCAGATCGCCAAGGAGGTGCCGGCGTGGGTCGGTGGCGATCCCGGCCGCCTGCGCCAGATCGTGCTCAACCTGGTGGGCAACTCGATCAAGTTCACCGAGCGGGGCGAAGTCGTGGTGCGTGTCTCGATCGAGCCGTGCGACGAGCGCAGCACACGGCTTCGCGTCGAGGTCGAGGACACCGGCATCGGGATCACGCCGGAAGCACAGAAACGGCTGTTCCAGTCTTTCACGCAGGCCGATGCGTCGACGACGCGCCGCTTTGGCGGCACCGGGCTCGGTCTGGCGATCAGCCGCCGGTTGACCGAGCTGATGGGTGGGCAGATCGGTGTCGAGAGCGAGCCCGGGAAGGGTTCCCGGTTCTGGTTCACCGTCGTCGTCGAGCCGCGCGCCGCACCGGCCGCGGTGGTGCTCGCACCCGCACCGCTCCAAGGCAAACGCGCGCTGATCGTCGACGACAACGCGACCAATCGCCGCATCCTCGGCAAGCAGCTCGAGAGCTTTGGCCTCACCAGCGCGGCGGTCGCGAGCGGGCCGGCGGCGCTTGCGTTGCTCGCTGAAGAGGCGGCCGCGGGGCGCACCTTCGACCTCGCGATCCTCGACTACATGATGCCGGAGATGGACGGCCTGATGCTGGCGGAGCGCATCCAGGCGCTGCCAGCATGGGCGTCGCTGCCGATGATCCTGCTGTCGTCCGCCGCCGCCCGCGGTCAGGCGCGTGCGAGCCGCGAGGCGCGTTTCGGTGCCTACCTCCTCAAACCGGCCCGGCAGTCGCAGCTGCGCGACTGTTTGGCGATCGTGCTCGGTGCGGCGCGCGCCGCCGCGGTTCCAAAGGCCGTCGCCGACTCGCAGGAAACCAGCGCCCCCGTGGTGCGCGGCCGCCTCCTGCTCGCCGAGGACAACGCGGTCAACCAGAAGGTCGCGATGAAGGTGCTGCAGAGCCTCGGCTGGCGCGTCGAGGTGGCGGCCAACGGCATCGAGGCGGTCCTGGCGGCGACCCGGCTGCCCTTCGACGCCGTGCTGATGGACTGCCAGATGCCCGAGATGGACGGATACGAGGCAACCCGCGAGATCCGTCAGCACGAGGCCGCGCGCGCCGGCGGCCGGCGGACCTGCATCATCGCGATGACGGCGAATGCGATGCAGGGCGACCGCGAGCGCTGCCTCGAATGCGGAATGGACGACTACGTCGCCAAGCCCGTCCGCAAGGAAGAGCTGCGGGCGGTGCTCGATCGCTGGCTCCCGGCGCCGGCGGTGAACGCCGCTCCAGTCTGCCCCAACTGACGTCGCGTCAGCGCGGTCGGTCGGCCGGCCGCGGCCACCCTTCGTAGAGCACGAAGCAGGCGAACGCGATCGCGTAGGCGCCGATCACGTCGATCGTGTAGTGCAGGTGGGCGAGCAGCACCACCGCCGTCATCCCGAGCTGCGCGCACAACGCCACCGTGCCGATCGCCCCTTTGCCGCGGCAGTAAAGCCAAAGGAGGAAGGTGCTCGCGACATGACCGCTGAAGAAGAGGTCCTTCGTGAGCCCGACGTGCGGTGCGTCGGTGGTGAGCGCGGTGAACGGGTTCACGATCGCGACCCAGGCCGCGAGCAACTGCGCGCCGCTCGCGCCGGCATTGCTGTCGGGACCGGTGACTGGACCCAACCCCGTGAGCGGGATCACCAGCCCGCGCAGCAAGCTGATCCAACCACCGAGCCATAGGAACCGCACGCACGCCGTGCGATCGCGCTTCCACAGCCACCCTGCGACCGGCACCCACGCGGCGAGCCAGAGCCAGTAGTTCCAGTTCACGATCCACTCGACGCGAGGGATCCGCTCCAGCAACCGATCGGGCAGCGTCGGCGCGGGACGCGGCTCGTTCAGCAGCGCAAGCGCGACCATGATCGCGTGGGTCAGGTAACGCCAACCGATCGCGAGCGCGACCGAGCGCCGCCAGCCGCCCGCCGTGAACGCATAGCGGAAGATCGTCCAGAGGATCTTCGCGCCGGCGCGCAGCGTGCCGCTCACCGTACCAGTGATCTTCGAGACCCCCTGGCGACGGCGATAGCTCACCGGCACTTCGACGACCCGCAACCCGTGCTGCAGCGCCTTGATCTGCATCTCGACGGTCCAACCGAAGTTGGTGTCGACCATGCCGATCCGATCGAGTGCCGCCTTGGTGATGGCGCGAAACGGCCCGAGATCGGTGTAGCGGTGGCCGAAGAGGAGGCGGATCAGGAAGCAGGCGAGGCGGTTCCCGAAGCGTGCTTGCGGGAGAAGCGCACCCGGCTCCGCGTGGCCGAGCATGCGCGATCCGATCACCAGGTCGGCATCACCCCGCTCGATCGGAGCGAGGAGGACCGCCACCTCCTCCGGGTGATCGGAGTAGTCGGCGTCGAGAAAGACGACCACTTCGCACGCGGCCGACACGCGGGCGATCCCGGCGAGGCACGCGGAGCC
>CAYRQC010000076.1:0-7836 GCA_964426265.1 uncultured Phycisphaerales bacterium
CGCCAGCAGCAGCAGCCCGCTCGCTCCGGGTGGCGGTCTCGGGCTGAGCGCGCGCGCGTCCGCTGCCGCCACCCAGCGCGGTGCCGTCAACGTGGCCGGCCCGACCGCGATCGCGTCGAGGTCGCCGCGCACGTCAAGCTCACGTTTCAGCATCGAATCGACCGGAAGCAGCGCGAGCAGCTCGCTCAGCGGGTGCAGGTCGGGGTGCGCGAGAGCCGCGGCGGCCCGCTCGCTCTCGGCGTCGGCGAGCACCGGCACGACGTCAGGCAATGGCGCACCATCGCGACCACAGATCCGCGCGATCAGCCCGGTCCCGCTGTTCTCGTCGTGCACTTTGAACAGCAGCCGATGGAGCCCTGCCTCGAGATCGAGCAGCACTGGAAAGGCGTCGACCGCCGGCGCCTGCGCAGCGCCGTGCGCAAAGACACAGCGACCGTCGAGCAGGACGCGGACGCCGTCATCGGCGCCAAGCCACAACACCGCCTCGGTGGCGCGCGCGACCGCCAAGCCGGTGAATGCATAGTTCAAACAGTGGTCGCCCGGCCGCAGCTCCTGCTCGAAGTCGAGCAGCGCCGGCAGCGAGCGCACCGTACGCCAGACCGCGTTCTTGTCGATGTCGCCCTCTTTCGGCCATTCGGTGGCGTCGGGCGCGAGCGAGCCGTTCAGGAACTCGCGGTCGGGATCGAGCAGCGGCCCGAGGGCGCGCCAGCGCCGGATGAAGGGCACGTCGGCGCGCGGCGGCGTCTTCCACCAGCTCGGCGACTCCGTGACCTCGGTGTGCTGCGTCTCTTTTTCGAGCTCCTTATCGATCTCTCTCTCGAAGACGCGCGCGTCGAGGCTGCGCGCGCCTTGCGCATTGTGGGCGTGCGCGGCGAGCAGGTTGTTTCCCGCGTGGAGGGTCGCGAGCGCCTCGGGCCGGAGCGGCGACTCGAGGTAACTCCCGCAGCAGCCTGGCAGCTCCGCGAGCAGCACACCATTCAGGTAGAGCTGCGCGTCGTCGTCATGGATCGCGCGCACGCCGAAGGTCGCCGGCTCGCCACCGCGCCAGGTGAACTCGCGGCGAATCCACAGATCGGGGGAGGCGTCGGGCCAGAGTGTGCGAGCGACCGCACCCGCGACACCGGGGTTGCCGAACGCACTCGCCGACTCGGCCCACGTCCGGTCGTCGAAGGCGAGCTGCTCCCAACCAGCCGGCGGCGGCGTGAACGTGCAACGCCACAGCTCCGCGGCGAGGAAACCGGACGCCTCGGCGGCGATTCCGGTCGCCGTCGCGCGCCGCAGGAAGAGCAACGCAAAGCAGGTGTCGGGCAGGTCGCCCCAGCCGCCGTCGGCGGCTTGCTGACGCAACAGCACCACTGCGCCATCGCGATACCACGGCCGCTCACCGATCAGCTTGCGGTCGGCGACCGCGGCCGCGCGCTCGAGCCCGTAGAGGTAGTAGTCGTGGCGGAAGATGCCGCCGACCTTGCCGTCGTGGATGTCCTGGATCCAACCGCTCGACCACGCCGGATCGCCGGTCACCGTGAAGTTGCGATCGAGCCAGCCCCACGCCTTCTCGAGCGCCGGCCCGGCCTTGCGCGCGAGCAGCGGCTTCTCGCGCGTCTCGAGATCGCGCGCCGCGACCGTGAGGATGAAGATCGCCGCGGTCGTCATGGTGCCGCCCGACTCCGGCCGATCGCTCGGCTGATAGCCCCAGCCACCGTCCTCGTTCTGCTGCGCGAGGACGCCCTGGATCACGCTCCCCCAGGTCCGCTCGTCGACGACGTAGCCGTGGCGCTGTGCAACCCACAGACCGAAGACCGCGTACTGCGAGTTCGACAGCTCCGGGTTGCCGTCGGGATAGGCCCAGAGCTTCTCCTTGGGTTCGAGGCGCTGCTCGAGCCACTTCGCCGCGGCGCCGATCCAGGCGTCGTGCGATGCGTCGTGCAGTGCATCGAGCGCCAGGATGAGACAGCCGGTGCTGTAGGTCTTCTCGAACTTCTGGTACTTGAGGAACTGCAACGAACGCAACACCACCGGATCATTCGCCGGCACGCCCGACTTCAACAGCGTGTAGAGCGCGAGCGCGGTCTGCCCCATCGGATACTGCTTCTCGCGGTCGTCATTCAGCCCGGAGAAGGAGCCGTCGGCGCGTTGCTGCGAGAGCAGCTTCTGCACGCCGCGATCGATCGCACGGTTGACGGCGGTGGCGAGCGACTCGCGGACGGCGAGCGCGGCGGTGACGGCGATCGTGAGGAGCCATCGCATCGGCGCCGGACGATAGCGGCGAGTACGGCTACGATCCGCGGCCGCATGAACGCCGGAACTCCTTCGAACTCTGCCGCCAGCACGCTGGCCAACGCCGCTACCACGATCATCGCCACCATCCCGCTCGCGCTACCCGAGCTCGACCGCATCCTGGCGCCGGAGAAGGCGCGAATGGCGCGGCGGCTCGTGCTGGCGGGCCGGCCGCTCGACCACGCGGAGTTCGCGGCGCGGGCAAAGGCGCTGTCGAAGACGGAAGCGGAGCGGCTCACCGAATGGGAACGGGACGGCCTTGCCACCCGCGTCGCCGAGCGGATCGTCTCGAACGACGGCTCGGTTCGTCTGGTGATCCGGATGCGTGACGGCGAGCTCGCCGAGACCGTCGCGATGCCGGTGCGCGCGGTCTGCATCTCGACGCAGATCGGCTGCGCGGTCGGCTGCCTCTTCTGTGCGAGCGGCATGCAGGGCTTGTCGCGCAACCTCACCGCCGACGAGATCGTGGAGCAACTGATCCACGCGCGCCGTGAGCTGCCGATCGACCGCGTCGTCTACATGGGCATGGGCGAGCCGTCGCACAACCTGCCGAACGTGCTCGACGCCGTCGCCATGTTCAAGCATTACGCGGGAATCAGCCCCGGCAAGCAGACCTTCTCCACCGTTGGTTCGGCCAAGGCCTTCGCCGGGCTCTCCGCTGCGGTCGTGAAGCCGTGCCTCGCCCTCTCGCTCCACTCCGCGGACGATCCGACCCGTCGTGAGCTGCTCCCCCACGCGAGTCCCGAGCCGGTCGCCGAGCTGGTGGCTGGCGCCGCGCGCTATGCCACCCTGCAGAAGAAGCCGATCGTCTTCGAGTGGACTCTCCTCGCCGGGATCAACGACCGCGACGAGGATGCCGACGCGCTCGCGGCACTGCTGCGGGGCGTCCGCGGTTACGTCAACTTCATCCGCTGGAACCCAGTAGTCGGCCTACCCTTCACACCGAGCAGCCTCGAACGCGCCATTGCCATGCGCGAGCGCGTGCGGTCGCACGGCATCCTGGCCACCATCCGCGCCTCCACCGGCAACGATGTGGATGCAGCGTGCGGTCAACTGCGGCGGCGACCGCTCACGACCCACGACCTCATCGTTGAGCGATCCACACCATTTCGAGCGCCGCCTTCAGTGGGTGGTCCAGTATCGACATGAATCCCATCACCGTATCCGCAGCGGGTAGCCGTGCTGACGTCGCCGGTCGCGGACGTCGCTTCGATGCCATGTGAATCTCCCGCGAGTCGATGTGGTGACGACTAGTCGTCGGAGCTGCCGCGGGTTGGTTGGCCGTGTCGCGGCTTCGACGAACGGTTCGGTGCGGCCGCTGGATCACACGCTGCGGTTGCAGCACCGAGAGAGAAGGGGCGATTCGGTGACGGCATCGAGAAGGACACCGGACGCGCGAAGGGTTGGGACTGGGCCATTGGGGCGGGCGCGTAGAGACGATCGATTGGACTTCGCACGGCGGCGGGGCCTTGGTTCAGGACATGGGTGTAGATCATCGTCGTCGAGACGTCACTGTGACCGAGGAGTGTCTGCACCGTTCGAATGTCGTATCCATCCTCGAGGAGATGGGTCGCGAAAGAGTGGCGGAACGAGTGACACGAGGCTCGCTTCGTGAGGCCGGCGCGGACGACGGCAAGGTGGACCGTGCGCTGAAGGACGGTCTCGTCAAGGTGATGGCGACGCAGCTCGCCGGTCTCTCGGGCGACATGGTGGCGGGTCGCGGGGAAAACCCACTGCCAAGCCCACTCACGGGGAGCATTGGGGTACTTGGCGGCGAGCCCGTCCGGCAACTCGACGCTGCCCGCACCTCGATCGAGATCGCGCTGGTGAAGCTCGTGCACACTCCGCAGGTGCTCTTGCAAAGGTCCGATCAACACGAATGGCAGCGTCGTCACCCGATCCTTCTGACCCTTGCCGCGGCGCACGATGATCTGCCGGGCGCCGAAATCGATGTCCTTCACCCGCAGTTGGAGCGCCTCGAGGAGACGCAGCCCGGCGCCATACAGGAGGTGGGCCGCCAGCGCCGTCACGCCGGAGAGCTGGCTCAGAACCGCATGGACCTCGTCCCGCGTGAGAACCACCGGCAATCGCGCCGGCGTCTTCGCGCGCACGAGCGGCTCCAAGCTCGCGAGGTCGCGCCGAAGCACGTCTCGATAGAGCAACAGCAACGCGGCGAGCGCCTGATTCTGGGTCGATGACGAGACCTTGTTGACGGTGGCCAGAGTCGTCAGGAACGAGCGGATCTCCTCGGCACCCATGGTCTCCGGATGCCGCAGCCCATGAAACCGTACGAAGCGGACGATCCAGCGTGCATAGGCCTCTTCGGTCCGCGCACTGAGGTGGCGCGCCCGGATGGTGGCGCGCACCCGGGCGAGCAGTTGACCGCGCACGGGCTGCCCACCCGCCGTCGGGCCGGTCGATCGGTTTTCGCTGACCGGGTGAGTCATGATCATCCGAAGACGTCTCCTGATGCGAGCGGTGACACTATCGAGGTCGTCGCAACCTGCTTTCTTCGTGCAAGACCGTGCCAAGACAGCGCCCTTGCAGGCTGTCGTCTCCTTGCCTGACGGTCCGTCGCCTTGCCACCGGACTCGTGAATCGCACGCGCTACCGCGGCGGCTGCTTCCCGTCGTGTTCCGGGGGCGGCTCGGGCTTCGGGCGCTCGACGGGAGGGAGGTTGCGGGCGGGGCGGCCGTGGTCGCGGAAGACCTTCACCCATTTCATGAAGCCCTCCTCTTCGAGCACGTGCAGACCGGTCGGCATCTCGGACTGCGCGCGGACGATGCCGGAGGAGTCGATGAAGAGGAGCCAACGGCGACTGTTCGGGGCTTCGATGCCATCCGGCAGGAATGGGTGGTGGTGTTGCACGACCTCCACGGCGTCTCCCACGACTTTGTGGATGAACTCGGTGACGAACTGCTGGCTGGCGGGGTCGAGCGCGGCCGGCAATGCCACAATCAATTTCTGCGTCGGCTGCATCCGCTCGACGAGCGTGGCGAGCTCGCGGACGTCCCACTGCAGCTTCTGCGCGAATCCGCCACGCTCGGCGTCGTCCGCGAGCGGGGCATCGGGCGGCGCAAGCCACAGTAGCAGGGAGCCCTGGGTCAGGCGCGGGAGGCCGGCACAACTGCGATTGACACAGCCCCATGGCGGCAGCGAACGCGCGGAGGCGAGGTCGAAGGCGCTCGGCTTGCGCGAGGAGGACGGCGCGAGGCGGCTGCGCTCGAGCCGGGTCACGCGCGGGTTCGAGACCTCGATCGCGCCCATGCTGGTGGCAAAGCCGATCTGCCCTTCGATCGCGGCACCATCGACGGTGTGGTAGCGACCGACCTTGTTGCCATTGATGAACGCCTCGACGAGCGCGCCATCCACCAGCAGTGTCAGCTCGAAGCTCGATTGCCGGGCGCCGAAATCGACGCCGCCGCCCGAGGTGGATCCGGGCAAGCCGCTGTCGCGATCACGCAGCCCGCTCATCGACCAGCCCATGCCGGTGAAGTCGGGCTCCTTGGTGCTGACTCCGACTGCATAGAGGAAGTCGCCGGCGTTGAAGCTGAACCGGAGGTTCTCCTCGCGTTCAGTGAAGCCGAAGATCACGGCGGCGGTGACGTAGGACGTCGTGAAGCGGATGCGGGCGTCGAACCGATAGCTTCCGGGCAGGATCCACTCCGGCGCGAGCGCGAAGCAGTCGATCTGCGCGGCGCCGCGATCGACGGTGCCGGTCGCCTGCCGCGGCTTGTCGCGGCCGACGTGCAGGTCGCTCTCGTCGTCGACGTACCAGCGGCCGCGCGCGCGGCGCTCCTCGTAGTCGGTGAGCCCGGTCTCGGTCCAGCCATGGACGGCGAGCGGCCGCGCCGGCGGATCGAGCGGATGGAGCGACTTGCTGGCGTCGACCGGTTCGCCTTCGGCCGCCCGCTCGAGCCCGAGCCAGCTCGCGAGCCGCTCCCGCTCGGCGCGCAGCGCGCCTGCGGTGACCCGGTGGCCGCGCGCGAGCGCCTCCGTCGCTGCGGTGGTCAGTGCTTCGGCGTAGGCACGCGTCTTTGCCACTGCACTACCGAACGGCGGCGCACCGATGCGTGCCCCATTCGGGAACTCGAGCTCGCTCTTCAACACCCACGCGGCGTCGCGCCGCCCTTCGGCCTCGAGCGCTTCGGCGAGCAACGCCTCCTCCTGCGGCCGGCGGCCGTCGACCGCCAACGCGAGCATGAAAGCCGCGATGGCTTCCTGCCGTCGGCCCGCCGCCAGCAACAACCGACCCGCGGCCGCCGCCTGATCCTGTGCGAAACGCGGCTCGGCACGGTGGCGCGTCCAGACCCAGGTCGGCTCGTCGAGCACCGGATTCGGCGAATCGATGAAGCCGGTATCTTCGGTGTACTCCTTCGTCCACGGGCTCTTGTCGCGGACCTGCCAGTAGAAACCGGCGAGCCACGGCGACCAATCGGCGATGAAGCCGGCGAAGTCCTTCGGCCGCTCGTCGTGCCCGTCACAGAAGCATGTTTCGAAATGCTCCTTCCACTTCCGCGTGGTGCGCGCCTCCTTCATGAACTTCTGGAGGCGATCGTGGAAGAGCACGTGGCCCGCGGCGTTCTTCCGGGTGTTGAGATAGACATAGAGTGCGAAGCCGGCGACATAGTTGTCGCGATAGTCGTCGATCGTCCCCTCGATCAGCTTGGTGAGCTTGTTGGGATCGGCGTAGCCCTTGATGAGGGCGCCCTCGATGGTGCCCTTCGAGGCCCAGTTCGCCACGAACTTCTCGGCCGAGGAGTGACCGAAGGCGCCGCCCGTCCAAACCGCGCGCCCCTCCATGAGCCACGACGGGAGGCCGGGGTAGATCGCGCCATCGAACCGGTGGGTGAGCTCGTGCGTGAGCAGGTGCCCGAAGCTCTCGATCGTCGTGCAGGAGAAACGCAACGTCGACGTGTCGCCGCTCTGGAACCCGCCCGCCCACCAGAACGGGACGCCTTCCGACTCGAGCCCCGAGGCCTCGGGAACGACACGACACAACCCCGGCCGACCCACGAACGGATCCTGCCCGAACCAGCCGGCCAGCCGCTGGTGGTGCAGCTCGATCGTCTGCGCCACACCGAGCAGCGTCTCGAAACCACAGTCCGTCTCGAGGCGGTACCAACTCTGTGTACTCAGCGCGACGCCGGGGCTCGCGAAGGTGTCATGGGCGCGCGTGAAGGCCTCCATCTGGTCGCCGTCGAGCTGTAGCAGCTCGTCGATCGTCCACGGCTCCTCGATCTTGTTGCCAAGCTGCTGGCGCGCCTTTGCGAGCAGCGTCGCCGCCCGCTCCTCGAGCCCCGCAAGCCCGCTCGGCCGCGGCCCTTGCAGGTCCTTCTCGAATCCGAGCTGCGTCGCCATCCCGGCCAGGATCCGCCCCGCCTTGATGGCGTCGGCGGTGCGGCTGTTGGCGAGCGCACTGGTGCCGAACGTGTCGAGCGCCTTCACGACCTTGCCGGGCAGGCTCTCCGGCAGCGCGAGCCGCGGCGAGAGGTCGCTCGCGTGGGCGGCGAGCAGTACCGGGCACTCCCGCGCGAGATCGAGCGCCGCTCGCCGCGC
>CAYRQC010000077.1:0-6334 GCA_964426265.1 uncultured Phycisphaerales bacterium
CGGGATGTGGCCGCGCGACTTGGCGAACTGCTCCAACGCCTTCAACACCTCGAGCTGCTTCTTCGACAGCGGGTGTGACATGCGGCCTCCCCCCTTTGGAACGTCGTGATGGCGGCTTGTTAACGAACGCACTACGAACGCGCAAGCCCCATTTCTGTCCGCATTTTTCCCCGAGATACTCACCGACTGTGGCCAGCCCTGGTGGCGCACTTTGCCACCCTCACGCGACCTATGATCCGCCGCCTCATGCCGCCGCTCGTCGACACGTACTCCCGTCCGTTGCGCAACCTTCGCCTCTCGGTCACCGACCGCTGCAACCTGCGCTGCCACTACTGCATGCCGGAGGAGGAGTATCTCTGGCTCGCGCGCGAGCACCTGCTCACGTTCGAGGAACTCTCCCGACTGGTCGACGTCTTCGTCTCGCTCGGCGTCGACAAGGTCCGTCTCACGGGTGGCGAGCCGCTGCTGCGGCGCGACCTTGACGTCCTCGTCGCGGCGCTCGCGAGCAAACCGGGGATCGTCGACCTCGCGCTGACGACCAACGGGCTGCTGCTCGACGAGCAGGCCGCGACGCTGAAACGGGCCGGCCTCCATCGCCTCACGGTGAGCCTCGACACGCTCGACGCGCGGCGGTTCGAGTCCCTCACGCGCCGCCCCGGCCACGAGCGCGTCCTCGCTGGAATCGCCGCCGCGCGGCGCGCCGGCTTCACCAGCCTCAAGCTCGACAGCGTGATCGTGCGCGGCGTCAACGACGACGAGATCGCGTCGCTGCTCGGCTACGCGCGCTCCATCGGCGTCGAGATCCGCTTCATCGAGTACATGGATGTCGGCGGTGCCACTCAGTGGAGCCGCGAGCAGGTCGTGAGCCGCGACGAGCTGCTGGCGCGGATCGCGCAGGTGCACGGCCCCGTCGAGCCGCTGCCGGGTCGCGACTCGGCGCCCGCCGAGCGCTTTGCACTGCACGACGGCACGACCTTCGGCGTGATCGCCTCGACCACCGCCCCGTTCTGCGGCGCCTGCGATCGCGCGCGCCTCACCGCCGACGGCCAGTGGCTCCTCTGCCTCTACGCCGAGCGGGGCATCGACCTGCGCGCTCCCTTGCGGGCCGGCGCCTCGGACGCCGAGCTGCGCCAGCGAATCGTGCCGGCGTGGCAGGCGCGCGACGACCGCGGTGCTGAGGAGCGGCTCGCGCTGCGGGAGCGGGCCGCGTCGGTGCCGCTCGCCGACTTGCGGAGCGACCCCCACCTCGAGATGCACACGCGAGGCGGGTGACGGGTGCCGGCGCTCGCGCTCTGGATGGCCGCAGCGTTCGCGCAGCTCCTCCCGTTGGAGGAGCAGCGGCCGATCGAGCCGCGCGAACGACTCGCCCGGTTCAACTTCGCGGCGGGCGACGATGGCTTCACCCCCGCGCACGCCTGCACGCTCAGCGCGAGCGACGGCGTGTTGCACGTCTCGGCATTCGCCGACGATCCCTACCTCCATTCGCCGAGCTTGCACGACGTGGTGGTGGCACCCGGCAGCGTGGTCGCGCGGCTCGTCGCGCGCGCCCGCGGCGGCGGCACCGGCCGCTGGTACTGGACCACCCGTGAGCAGCCGCGGTGGTGCGAGGAGCAGTCGGCCGGCTTCGCGCTCGCGGGCGACGGCGAATGGCGCGAAGTGCAGACCTTCCTTCCAGTGACCGGCACGATGCTGCAGCTGCGGCTCGATCCGCTGGATGGCGCCGGCAGCTGCGATGTCGAGGAGATCGAGGTCTGGCGAGCGATCCGCTCGCCGTGGGTCGTCCATTCGATGGAACGGAACGGTGATCAGCTGCGGTTCGACCTCGGCAACGAAGGCGACGCACCACTCACGGTCCACGTCGGCGAAGCGCGCGTGACCATTCCTCCGCTCGACCATCGGCCGCTGCCGGTCGACGTGACTTCGATGCTGCGCGTTGCGAACCAGCGCCACGCGCTGCTGCCGATTCGGCTCGACTGCGACGGCTTCGCACCGCGGTTCGCGTCGCCCTGCTGGGACCAGGAACCGCGCAGGATGGGCAGCGTGACGAGCGAGTGGCGGCTCCATTGCGGTGACCTCGTGGTCGAGCTGGCCGAGGATGGCAGCGGGGCGTGGATCCACACGGAACGCGACGCGGCCGACGGCAATCCGACCACGGTGGCGCTGATCGCACCACTGCTCGCGCGAGTCGGCTCGGCGAATGGGCCACCGCTGCTGCCGTTCGAGGCTGCCTCCGACGGTGCGGCCGCGCGTGCCCGCGTCACGGTCCGCGATGCGACTCACGCGACCTGGAGCGCGCGCGGCGCCGTCGTCGAGCTCACGCTGCACGAAGGCGAGCTGTTCCTCGACGTGAGCACGGAGTTCGAAGTCGAGGGACCGGTGGTGCGCACGACCTCGCCGGGCCGCCGTGCACTCTTCTGCGGCCTCGAGCTTCTCGGCACCGGCGAATCATCATCGAGCACGCTCGACGTCGAGACCGACGCCCATCTACGCTATGCGCCCGACCCTTCGGCCGTCACCTGGCCGCTGATGGCGGAGGAGCGTGACCCCCGCAACGTTGCCGTCACCTGGGACCGTCGCGATCTGCAACCCCTCTTCGCGCGACCGAACCTCTTCGATGCAGTGCCCGGCTCGCGCATGGCGTTGCGCGGACGCGGGCACTACCAGGTACGCGTGCACCTGAAGCCGGGTGCGCTCGAAGACGAGATTCGCTGGGCGACCGAGCTCCTCTTGACGCCGCGACCATCGACTCGCGATGCGCCGCAACCGACTCGCGCCGCACAATCGGCACTCTGCCGAGCGGCGCTCGCCGGCCCGCTGCGCGACTCACCCGACCGCGGCCGCGGCTGGGGCCACTGTGCCGAGCCGAGCTGGCCGCGCGCGCCGTACGCCAGCTTCGTCTCGACGCTCTGGCGGATCGACGGCGTGCTGCCCGCGATCCCGGCCGGCGGCGCGCTGGCCGACGGCGGGTCGCACCTGACCGATGACGCCGCCTGGTTCCTGACCGGCCAAGCGCAGCCGTGGCTGGAGCAGCGTCAGCAGGCCGCCGACCAGCTGCGCGCCGCGCAACAGACCGACGGTCTCTGGCACGACACGGGACCGTTCTCCCGCGGCCACTTCGAGACCACCGCGATCGGGCTGTGCGCGCCCAAGGCGCTCGCGTTGCTCGACCACTACCGCTGCACGAACTCAACGAAGGCGCGCGACGCCGGATACCGCGCGCTGCTCGCGATGGAGCGGTTCGATCTTCCGCGCGGTGCACAGACGTGGGAGCTGCCGTTGCACGCGCCCGATCTGCTGGCGGCGGCCTACGCCGTCGCGGCCTTCGTGCGCGGCGCCGAGCTTTGCGGACCGAGCAACCCGGACGACGTTGCGCGGCGCCGCGAGTGGATCGCGCAAGCGCGGCGCTGGGCGATCCTCGGCCTCCCCTTCGTCTATCTCTGGGGCGATCGTCCGATCGAGCGGTACGCCACGATTCCGGCGTTCGCCGCGACGAATTGGACCGCTCCCTGCTGGATCGGCCTGCCGGTGCAGTGGTGCGGTGTCGTCTACGCCGATGCACTCGTGAAGCTCGCGGCCCACGACGCGACCGGCCCGTGGCGCGTGATCGCGAAAGGGATCCTCGCCACAGGCGAAGCGATGCAACACCCGGACGGCCCGCTCGTCGGCTGCCTGCCCGATGCGTTCCGGCTCGCCGATCAAGTGCGCGTGCCGGCCAGCATCAACCCGTGCGCTCTCTACGATCTGCGCCTTGCTCTGGAGGATGCGCCAGTCGAGCTGGCCATCGCCCGCAGTGAACAGCACGTCATCGTCGGTCCCTATCCGATCCGCATCGAAGGGGCGCGCGCGATCTGCGCCGCGCCGGAGGCCGTGCGATTCCAGGTCGTCATCGACGGCGCGCGGGTGCGCGAAGCGGTTGGCGCGACACCGATCGCGCTCGACGAGGAGCGGCGCTGATGGGCGACGAGCGGCAACGCTGGCAGCCTCTGCTGGTCGAGATCGTGCGCGCGCACCGCGGCCGGCTCGAGCTGGTTGGGGAACACGCGCGGCGACTCGCGGCGGCTGCTCGGGCGGCTGGCTTTGCTGCAGAGGATGCGACGGCGGTCTCGGCCGAAGCTCCCACCGTGCTGCTGCCCAGCGCTGCGGTGACCGGGTCGAGTGCGCCCGACTCGCACGCGTCCACCATCGAGGCCGAACTGGTCGCTGCATGGCAGGCGCAGGGTGCGCGCGACCGGCTCTTCCTCGTGCGCCAGAGTGCGACTGGGCGAACGATCGAAGCGGCGCCGGAAGATGCAGTTTCAGCGGAGGTACTCGCTGCCGGCGTACACGTCGTGCTCCATCCGGAGGTGGAGTTCGTGTCACCACCGCCGCCCGCGCTCGGCTCGCTCAAATGGTCACGGTTCGGAGTTGCCGCGATGGAGACGAGTCTGGCAATCGCCCGCGGCGCCCATGAATCGTTGCGCCTTTCGACGAGCGGCGCGGTGGTCGGCGCGGCGTTGAAGAACCTCTTCCTCGTGTTGGACGGCGCGCTCGTCACGCCGGCGGCGGAAACGGGAGCGTTCGCCGGTCTCGGACGGGCCGCAGTGCTCGCCGCGGCGCGGGGACTCGGCGTTCCGACGCGCGAAACGACCGTCACACCAGCGGACCTCGCGCGCGCCGACGACGCCTTCCTGGTGAGCAGCGCCGCCGGGATCCTGAGCGTGCAGTCGATCGACGGACGCGAGCTGCGCGCGCCGCCGCGCGGCTCGCCGTGGCGCGCGCTCGTGCCGAGGCTCCGGCTCCGCTACTTCGAGCTGACGCGCGAACGGCTGCTGCCCGACACGTCGAGCTGAGGGACCGCTACCGAGCGGCGCTGATCGCCTTGTGCAACGCCTGCAACTGCACGACCCGCAGGCGACCGAGGAAGTCGACCGTCGTGATCTTGAGCTTCTTGTAGGGATCGAGCGCGACGAGTGTCTGCGTCGCGAACTCGCAGAGCTTGGCGTCGTTCCAACCGAGCCGTCGCTGCTGGTCCTGGATCTGCACGAAGAGCTGCTTCATCTCCGCGCTGCGCAGCTCCTTGTTGGCGTCCTTACCCGCTTCCTTGATCGCCTCGTCAGCCATCGATCCGCTCCGCGCACTGGTGTCCTGAATCTAGAGCTCGCTTCAGGACCCCTGACCAAGACCATGCATGGCGCGCGAGTATCGCGCGACCACCGAAAAGTTAAGAGAGCATAGCCGGCATCGAGCACGTCGAGCCGGTCGATCGAGGCGGCGCGGCACCGAGTGCACGCTGGCGCTCAATCGCGTTCGGTGGCCTCTTCCACGACGTGGTAGCGGCCCACCTCCGGATGCTCGACCCGCGTCGTCTTGCCGCGCGGCCAGCGGACCTCCACCCAATCGACGCTGGCCGCGTTGCCGAGCCCGAAGAGCACGCGCAGGTCGACCGTCGCGTCGTAAGAGCAGGTGCCGCGCACTTCGCGGAGCTGGCGGCGACCGCCGGCCGAGAGGGTGACGCGCGCCCCGATCGCGTCGCGGTTGCGATCGGCACCGCGCAGCGCGAACCCGATCCAGCCGCCGCGCGTCGGCGCCCGGTTCTCGAGCAGGACGGCCGGCTCGTCGTTGTTCACGATCACCAGGTCGAGGTCGCCGTCGTCATCGGGATCCCACGACGCGAGCGCGCGGCCGACGTGGCGCTGTTGCAGGTAACTCCCCGCCGCGGGGCCGGCAAGCACGAACCGGCCGCGGTTGCTCTCGCCACCGTTCAGGTAGAGCTGCGACGGTTGCCGGAAGGTCTGCCCGGGTTGCACCAGCTCGATGGTGTCGACGACGTGGCCGTTGATGACGAAGAGGTCCTCCCAGCCGTCGCGATCGACGTCGAGGAAGCGCGCCCCGAATCCGACCCAGACGAGGGACGGCTCGCCGAGGCCTGACTCGAGCCCGCGTTCAGTGAAGAAGCCATCGCCGTCGTTGCGGTAGAGCGCGTTGGGCTCGAGCGCGAGGTTGGTGACGAAGAGCTCGAAGTCGCCATCGCCGTCGGTGTCGGCACCATCGACGCCCATCGACGCCTGCGACAGGCCGCGCCCGCTCACGGCGCAGCCGGCGTCGACGCCAATTTCGCGCAGCTTCCAGGCGCCGTCATTGCGCCAGAGGAAGTTGGGGGTCGAGTCGTTGGCGACGTAGAGGTCGGGATCGCCGTCGTTGTCGTCGTCGATCACCAGCAGGCCGAGGCACTTCCCGGCGACCGCGGCGACCCCGGAGCTCGCCGACAGGTTGGTGAAATGGCCGTCGCCGTCGTTACGCCAGAGCTCGTCCGGTTCCGCGGGGTACTCGTCCGGATGGCAGTAGCTGCGGTACT
>CAYRQC010000078.1:0-7505 GCA_964426265.1 uncultured Phycisphaerales bacterium
GGCGAGATCGGCCCAGGCGTTTCCGATCGCCTTCACCGGCTGGTAGCAGGCGACGAGGGTCACGAAGTCCTCGCGGCCCATCTCGTAGCTGCGGAACACGTAGAAATCGGTGGCATCCAGCTTCGGGTGTTCCGTGATGAACGGCGCCTCGCGGTGGCTCGACATCGGGGGAACGGCGAGCGCGAAGGACGCGCCCACGACGGCGGCTCCCGCGGCTACGGCCATTCCCACGACCATTCTGGACCGTGCAGTGAGCATCGAATCGCTCCTTGGAGGCAGCGCCGGTGGCCGCCAAGGGGCGGTCGCCAGCACCTGCCGACACCAGCCGTCCGGTGGACCCTCCACGTGGAGGTGGCCGGCGCGATCGCGGCACCGCGACCCACCGACGAAACCGACGGCTCGAATGGCCGACCTACGGAACGAGCGGCCGCACTGGATGGGGACCCGTTGCACGAGCGCGCGCCGGTGGCGACGACGCCGGGAACCCGGCAAGCTGGCAACCGGTCACTTCTGGACCACCGGACTCTCCGAGCACCGGGCTCTCGAACCGACGGTCTGCAAGAGCGACGGGTTGCGGGACCGCCGGGCATCCGAGCGCCAACGACCGCTCGCACGAGGAAGCCTGCCATGGACTCTTTTCAACACGGATGCCACTCAAACTTGCATCGGCTGCGGCCCGGATGGCGCGGACCGCGGGTGCTCGCCGTCGCAGGCCTCCTCCTCGTCCTGCCGCTCGCGCGAGCACCGGGTCAGGGCGCCGCGCCAGCTTCAGCTCCAGCTTCCGCTCCCGCGACCCACCCACCGGTCGATGCCGCGCCCACCGCCAAGCTCGATTCGGGACCGATCTCCGGACTCCGCGTCGGCACCCAAGGCGATGTGCACTCGTTCCTCGGCATCCCCTTCGCCGCCCCACCCACCGGGGACCGCCGCTGGCGACCGCCGCTCCCGCCCGTTCCCTGGAGCGAAGTGCGGCCCTGCGAAAAAGTTGGCTCCGCCTGCCCGCAGCCGCCCTCCATGATGCGCAGCGGCGGTGGCGACGAGCCGCAGAGCGAAGACTGTCTCTATCTCAACGTCTTCGCGCCGGCCGACGCGAAGAAGCTGCCCGTGATGGTCTGGATCCACGGCGGCGCCTTCTTTCTCGGCTCGGGCAGCGCCCCGCTCTACGACGGCGGAAACCTCGCGCGCCGCGGCGTCGTCGTGGTGGCGATCAACTACCGGCTCGGCCCCTTCGGCTTCCTCGCCCATCCGGCGCTCACCGCGGAGTCGGAGCACCACTCCTCCGGCAACTACGGCCTTCTCGACCAGATTGAGGCGCTGCGCTGGGTGAAGCGCAACGCGGCCGCGTTCGGCGGCGATCCCGCGAACGTCACGATCTTCGGCGAGTCGGCCGGCGCCTTCAGCGTCGGTTGCTTGCTGGTGTCGCCGCTCGCGAAGGGGCTCTTCCATCGCGCCATCGCGGAGAGCGGCGCCGCTATCTGGATCCAAGGAAGTCTGCACGAGGCGGGCATTCGCGAGCCGGCCGCCGAAACAACGGGTGCCGCCGTGCTGAAAGAGCTGGTGGGCGAGCTAGCCGACGTGCTCGCCGCCGCCCGCGCGAAGAGCGCTGCCGAGCTGCTCGCCATCGCGCGGCCGACCCTGCGCATCATGGGCGCCGCCGGAGGCTCCACGGACGACCACGTCTTCGCGCCCATCACCGATGGGTGGGTGATCCCCGACCTGCCGGGAAGGCTGTTCGCCGAAGGCAAGGTGGCGACCGTCCCCTTCCTCACCGGGACCAACGCCGACGAGGGAACGCTCTTCACGGCGATGGGTGGCGTCGGCCTCACCGCCGCGAGCCACGACCTCCAAGTGCGCACGCTCCATGCACCACTCGCCGAGCGGCTGCTCGCGCTCTACGGCAGCGACCACTTCCGCGAGCCCCGCCTGGCGGCCGCCGCGCTGATCGGCGACTCCTTCTTCCTCGCACCGACCCGCGCGCAAGTGCGCGCCATGACCGACGCCGGCGCCCCCTGCTTCGTCTACCACTTCACGCGTGTGACCGGCGGCGCATTGCGCAGCCGTCTCGGCGCCTTCCACGCCGCCGAGATCTCCTATGTCTTCGGCAACCTCGACCGCTCGCCGCTGCCGATCACCGATCCAGTCGACGTCGCGCTCTCCGCCGAGATGAGCGACCGCTGGGTCACCTTCGCGCGGACTGGAAATCCCAACCACGAAGGGCGATGTGAATGGCCGGCGTGGACGCCCGAGGAGCAGCACCACCTCGAGTTCGGCGACGCGATCCAGGTCGGTGCCGGGTTGCACGACGAGGCGTGTGATCTCTGGGACACGATCAATACGGCGTGGAGCAAGATCCGGGAACGGTGACGCACGGCCAAGATTCGATTGCGCATCGGGAATGGTCGTCCTTTCTCGCGACCTCGCCGCTGCGGTAGCTTCGTCCGCCTCACAAGTTTTTCTGCCGAGACCCAGTGGGACGCCAACGAAGGGCGATGCCGAAGGTGATCCTGTCGTGAATCCTCGTGTTGATTTTGCCGAGCTCGCCTACCGGGCGAGCGAGCAGACCGAGTGGAAGGAGGACGTCGCCGACGTCGATGACGTGGTGGCGACCCTCACAGCCTTCGCGAACGATCTCCAGAACCTGGGAGGTGGATCCGTCGTCTGCGGCGCGAAGGAGGCGAAGGACGCGCAAGGGTTCCCGATGCTCATGCGCGTGGGCCTGACCGCGAGTCGGCTGAAGGAAGTGGAGAACCAGGTACTCGCGCGATGCCGCGACCGCGTGTCGCCCCCCATCACCCCGCTCGTCGATGAGATCCTGACCGACGACGAGGCGCGACGCATCCTCGTGTTCGTCCAGCCGGCAACGGATGCCGCCCACACTTTCCGACGCGGTCACGACGGAGCCAAGCACTTCGTCCGTGTCAGTCGCTCGACGATCGAGGCGCGGAACGGCCTGCTTCGCAATCTCCTCGTGCGCAAGGGCGCGATGAGGCGTTGGGACCTGCGACCGTGTAGCGGCGCGACCGTCGGCGATCTCGACCTTCTCGCGATCCGTGATGCCCTTCAGCGAATCGAGCTCTACTCCCCCGAACGAGGAGTCGAGCCGTACCTCCTTGCCGACGCCCAGATCACGCCGTTGCTCCCGTCCCTCTGCATCCGAGAGCCGTTGACGGGTCTCCTGCGTCCGCGCAACTACGCCATCCTGCTTTTCGGGCGCGAACCGCAACGGTTCATCCCAGGCGCGGTTGCGATCTACTCGGCCTATCCCGGTCTCGATCGAGCCGACCCGGTCGCGCGCCGGTCCGAGATCGCCGGCACGCTGATCAACCAAGTGCGCCGGGTGCAGGAGTACCTCGACTTCGACGTGGTCACGCTCTTCGACAAGCGGGACATGGAAACGCCCAACGCCCAAAAGTACCCCCGGCGAGCGCTTCAAGAGGCATTGGTCAACGCCCTCGCACACCGCGACTACGAGCTGGACGATCCGGCGCGATTCGTCTCGTACCGCGATCGCATCGAGTTCCTCTCTCCCGGCGCCCTCCCCCATGGCCTGACGATCGACGATCTCCGCAAGCGCACCGTGACTCCGCGCTGGCGCAACCAAAGCCTCGCGTGGTTCCTGAGCCGGCTCCATCTCGCACAGGCGGAAGGTCAGGGCATCCTGACGATGCGCCGCTCGATGAAAGCGGCCGGTTGCCCGCCACCCCGGTTTTCTGCCACACCGGTGTGGGTGACCTGTGTACTCCGCGCCCATCCGCGCGCGCGCATGTTCGACGTGCCGACGCCCGCCGAGCGAGTGGCCGAGACGTTTGCGATGCCGGTCGCCAAAGCGCCGAGGAGGGTGGGCAAGAGGCGCGCGCCGGCCAAGCGGGCCAAGCGTGGATAAGGAGACCCGCAACGCCCTCGAGCCGTTCAGGTTCCCTACAGCAGTTGCGCCAAGCTCGGTAGCTGTCCGATCCGGGCGCTCACCGCAACCCCCGCTTGCAGCACGAGCTGCGCCTGCGTCAGCTCGACCGTCGCCGCCGCGAAGTCGACGTCTTCGAGGCTCGATTGGCGTTGCGCGAGGAGCAGGTCGAGCTCGTCGGTGCGCGTACGGGTGGTCTCGGCGAGACGGAGGCGCGTGCCGAGACTGGAGAGACTTGCGAGAAGTGTGGTCTCGCCGCGCTGGAGTTCTGAGAGCGTGCCGCGGATGCGGTCGAGCTGGACGGAGGTCGTCTCGCCATCGACATTGCGCAGGCTGTCGCGCAGCTCGATGAGCGAGGCGAAGAGGTCGTAGGCACCGTGCGGCCGCAACACCTCGACGCCAGCGCGCTGCACGTTGCGCGCATCGACGAAGAGCGCGCCGCTCGTCTGCGAGTCGACTACGATCTGGTTCTGGGCGGTGAAGTCGATCGCCGTCGTCGTCGTGCCGCCATCGAGAGAGAAGGTCCCTTCGCCCACCGCGTCGAGGCTGCCGTTGAAGCCAGCGGTCACGCTCGACAGGTCGAGATGGACGAGCGTTCCGTCGGCGGCGGTCACCGCGAGGTCGCGGTCCGCGGAGGTCCAGCTCACCGGCGGGCCGCCATTCAACGCGACCGTGCCGCTCGCGCCGCTCCCGCTGCTGTCGATCAGGTCCAGCGACCACGTTCCCGCCGAGCCGAGCAGCGAGTCGCCGCTCGCAGACGAGGCGCCGATCCGCAAGCCTGACGCCGAGTCGCCGGTGCCAGCCGTGCCACCAAGCGCGCCGTCACCAAGCACGGTGCGCGTGTGCGCAAGCGTGAGGCGATCGGTGCCGCGCACGCTGTCGTTGCCGCTTCCCGCCGCGACACCGGTCACTCCCGAGTAGCTCGTCGACTGCCGTTGGCCAACGCCAAAGACGCGCGAGCCCGGGATTCGGAGGTCGAGCTCGAGCGAGTCACCGAGTGACACGGCGCTGGTCGACTCGTCGCCGTGATAGACGACGACGCTGCCATCGGCGGTGGTGACCTCCTCGAAGGGCGGCGTGCCGGTGACCCCGCCACCGAAGAGCGAACCCGCCGTGCCGCGGCTGTTCCCGATGCTGAGGAGTTGCTTCAGCAGCGCGTCGACCTCGTTCGCGAAGCTGTCGCGATCGGACTGGTTCAGCACGCCGTTGGCGCCGGCGACGGCGATCTCCTGCGCCCGCGCGACCAGGTCCGAGGCGTTGCGCAGCACTCCCTCGGCGGTGCCAAGCTCGCTGGTCGCGAGGTCGGCGTTCTTGCGTACTTGCTCGAGGAGCCGGCGCCCGGCGCGCGTCTCGAGCGCCGGCCGGATGGCCGATGGATCGTCCGACGGCCGTTGCAGGCGCTGACCGCTCGTGAGCTGCGCCTGCACCTTGAAGAGGCGCCCGTAGACGGCCGACAGCGAGTCGGCCTGGTTTCGAAAGAGCATCGACTGGGTGACACGCATCGTGGAGCTCACAACAGGTCGAAGAGGACGTCGGTCATCGCGCTCACGGTCTGCAGGTAACGACCGGCGGCTTGATAGAGGTGCTGGTACTCGAGGAGCTTCAGCAGCTCCTCGTCGGTGTTGACGCCGGAGAGCTCCTCGCGGCGCGCCTCGAACGACGCAAGCAACTGCTGCTGCGCCGCGCTCGCCGTCTCGCTGCCCCGCACGTCGACGCCGACGCCCGCGACGAGATCGCCGTAGCTCTCTGCGAGGCTCTGCCCCGCCAATCCAGCGACCGGTGCATCGCGCAGCTCGGCGATCGCGGTGAGGGCTGCGCTGTCGCCGGGTGCGCCGTTCTGGCTGCGGGCGATCCGTCGCGGATCGGCGACGATCGCCTCGTCGACGGCGATATCACTCGCACCGTTGCCGGTGAAGAAGGCGCCGAGCTGCAACGCCGCCAGCAGATCGGACGAGTCGGGCGCGTCGATCAAGTCGAGATCGAAGCGATCGCCTGCACTCGCGCGCACGGTGCCCGCCGTGAGCGTGAGCGAGACGCCCGGAACCAGCTCGATCGGATCGCCCGGCACATAGCCCGAGCCGATGTCGAACGTCGCGATCTGCGCACCGCTCTCATCAATCAGCGCGGCCGTGAGCCCTGGCGTGAGCCCGATCACGCCGTCGCCGAGCGCCTGCAGCGTGAAGTGGCCGGCATCTCCGGCGGTCGGGAAACCGGAGAGGCGCACGGTGACGGCTTGTGGATCTCCGAGGTCGCTCGCGCCGACGGTGAAGAGCTCACTGTTCGAAGCCGCCGTGATCTGGATCGAGCTCGACGTGCCGGCTGTGGCCGATTGCAACACGAGCCGCCCATCCTGCTCGACCGCGGCGAGACCGCTCACCTGCGCTTGGATCGCCGCCGCCACCTCGGCCGCGGTCGCCTGTGTGATGTCGACGAAGTCGGTGGTATCGAACGTCACCGTGACCGGCGCGCCGCCGTCGACCGCGAGCGTGAGCGTGTCCCCATCGACGAGAGCGAACGGCCCGGCCCCCGACGTGAGCGTCGCGCGATCGGAGCCGAACGAGCCGGCGTCGTCGGGATCGACGTCGAGCCGTGCACTGAAGTCGAAGCCGAAACCGGTGTCGGCCGCGATCCGCAGCCGGCCCGCCGAGTCGAGGCTCGCCGCCACGTGCGGCAGGCCATCGATCGCCGCCGTGAGATCGGTCACCGACATGCGGTCGGGATCGATGTCGAGAAAGTGCTGGGCGACCGAGCCGCTCGCCGCCTCGACGACGTTGATCGTGAGCCGGCCGTCGCGCACGTCGAAGGGGAGCGCGAGCTGCGACAGCGGCGTATCGAGCTGATCGGCACCCACGGTCACCGCCGCTGCGAGCTCGCTGTAGGGTCCGCTCGCGTTCACCGCGGTCGCATGGCGCTGGTTCACTTCGTGGATGAGCTGCCGCGCGATCGCATCGAGCTCGGCCTGTCGCCCCGGCACGGCGACGTCGGCGACGTCGAGATAGCCCTTGAGCCGGCCGCCGCGGAGCGTGATCGCCTGCGATCCGTCGGCTCCCAACAACTGCACCGAGCCATCCGCCGACTGGCGAGAGGTGAGCGCGTGGGTCCGCTCGCCCGACACGAGCAGCAGACCGTCGACCAACACATCGACCGACCCGTCGGGCTGATCGACCACTTGCAGGTCGACTGCGTCGGAGAGTTGCAACAGCAACTGATCGCGGGCGTCGAGGAGATCGCTCGGCGTGGTACCCAGTCCCCGCGCGGCGACGATCGATCGGTTCACGGCGGCGACCTCGCTCGCCAGTCCGTTGACCTCGTCGACGGTGGCGACGACGCTACTGCGTGCTTGCGCGCCGACCGACTGCAGCTCTGCCGCCAACTGCTGGAAGCTGGCACCGAGCGCCTGCGCCGATGCCACCAGGCTGTCGACCAACGACGAGTCACTGCCGGACCTCGACGCATCGGAAAAGGCGCTCCAGAGGTCATCGAGCCGCGCTGCGAGGCCCGAGTCACTCGGCTCCTGGAACGACCCCTCGAGCTGTTGCAACAACGATCGGGACGCGTCGATCCGGCCGAGGGTGTGGTGTTGCTCGCGCAGTCGCGTCGCGAG
>CAYRQC010000079.1:0-4078 GCA_964426265.1 uncultured Phycisphaerales bacterium
ACCCCCAGGCCAAAGCGGTTCTTCCCGGAGGCAGGGGCCAAGGAAGCGCAGGTGGAGGGGCTTCGCGTCCCCACGCACCCTGACCCCGGGAAAAACCGGCCTGATTTCAGTTACGCGCTACTGCTGCAACAGACGCAAGGCGATCTGCGGCTGGATGTTCGCCTGCGACAGGACCGAGACCGCCGCCTGCTGCAGGATCGAGTTGCGCGTGAGCTCCGCCGTCTCGGATGCGACGTCGACATCACGGATGCGCGACTCGGCGGCGGAGAGGCTCTCGATGCGCACACCGAGGTTGTTGATCGTCGACTGCAGACGGTTCTGCAATCCGCCGAGGTCGCCACGTGCCGCGGAAACCGTGTCGATCGCGGTGGTGATGGCACTGACGGCGGTCGTGACCGAAGCCGTTGTCGCCGACGAGATGCTGAGCGCGCTGATGCCGAGGTCGGAGGCGAGCGTCGACTGCAACGTGATCGTGATCGAGTCGGTCGACGCGACACCAGACCCGACCTGGAGGCTCAGCGAGCTTTGCGAGCCGTCGAGCAGCTTGATGGAATTGAACTCGGTCGAACGGGCGATGCGGTCGACCTCGTCGACCAGGTCTTGGAACTCCGCGTCGAGCGTGTCCTTGTCGGAGCTCGACACCGTGCCGTTGCTGGCCTCGATGGCGAGCTCACGCATCCGGATCAGGATGTTGCTCACTTCGGTCAGCGAGCCTTCTGCGGTCTGCACCAGCGAAATGCCGTCGTTGGCATTCCGCTGTGCCTGGGCGAGCGAGCGCGTCTGCGCGCGCAGCCGCTCGCTGATCCCGAGCCCGGCAGCGTCATCCGACGCGGTCGCGATGCGCAGGCCGGTGCTGAGGTGCTCGAAGTTCTTTTCGAGCCGGCTGGTCACGGACGTCAGCCCGCGCTGGGCGTTCAAGGACGGGGCGTTCTGATTGATGCGAAGCGGCAATGGAGTCCCTCCAACTCGGAAAACTGGTCGGCGAAAACAGCTCGCCAGCGAGGCGCCACTTCACCTCGCTCGTCCGAGTGATTCGGAGGATCTGCGCGTCGCTTGAGCCCTTTTCCGGGAAGGAACTCAGCGATGGTCGGCGGATGGGAACATTGTTCCCGGAACGGGTGACGCCACCGCGGGCGCCGGAGCGCGCATTTCCGGGAAAGGGCGTCCGATCGGCGTGTAGAGCGTGCGGACGAAGGAGAGCGCGACGAAGCGCGCGAAGCTCTCGGCCGGGATCTGGCCGGCGTCCCTCGAATCGCTCGCCTCTTCGCTGCGCATCTGCAGCAGCGCCGCGCGCGTGTCGCGATCGCAGGCGTCGATGCTGTCGTTCGCCGTCCAGAGCACCATCCCGTCGCGCGCATCGACCAGCGCGAGCTCGAGCCCCACCGCCGGCTCGCCGTGCGGGCGGCTGAAGGCGAGCCGACCGAAGACGACGGCGTCGGCGTTGAACTCGCGGTGAAAGCGGATCAACGATCCGGTCGTGCGCGCGGTCCCGGCCACCAGCTCCTCGCGCGTGGTCCGCGGCAGCTCGTCCACATCGGGAGCCACCACCACGAAGCCGCAGAGGTCGCGCAGCGACTGCGCGAGCGCAGCGCGCAGCACGACCGCGTGGCTCGGCGGCGCATCGGCACACTCGATCGGCAGCACGAGCACGCGCCGCACTGGCGCCGACGGCGGTGCGGCGCTCCGCTGGCCGTGGACGACGGCGAACGGCGGCACCGGCCGCTCCGACAGCAAGGAGAGCGCGCAGCCGCCCCCTCCGAGCGCGAGCAGCAGCGCGACGACGCGCCGCGAGCTACTGGCCACCACTTTGGCTCTCCGCGTCCGCGACCTTGACCAGGATCAGCTCGCGCTCGACGCGCACCCGCTGGATCCGCTCGGTGAGCAGGTCGTCGGCGAGCTGACGGCAGCGCATCTCGAGCTCCTTGGACTGCGCGCGCAGCGCCGCAATCTCGGCCTCGGTCCCCTTCCGGCCCTCTGCGTTGGCGTCGACGATCAGGGCGAGGCCCTCGTTGTCGCGCTTGAGCTGCTCGCCGACTGCGGTGAGCGACGTCACCTCCACCGTGAGCTTCTGCTTCTCCTGCTCGAGTGTCGTCACGCGAGCGCGCGTCGTGTCGAGCTGCTCGAGAACCGTCGCATCGGCCGCGGGAACCGCCGTGCCCGCTGCCGCCGCCGCCGGCGCCGCGGACCTCTCCCATGGATTGCCGTGCACCGGATAGGGGTCGCCGTTGCCGTCGCCCAGGGTGCGGCAGGCCGCCGCCAGCAGCACGACCACGATCGCCGTCATTCCACGCATCGTCACTCTCCTCCACCTTCGCCGCCTGCCGGCGGCACGAGCTCCAGCTCGTGCGCGCGCCCGCAGATGCAGCGCACCGTGATCGCCACCACCACCCCCTTCTCGCGCACCACGTCGATCTGGGCCGACGGCTCCTCATCGAGCGCCTTGCGTTGCTCCCACGGCACGCTCGCCCGCTGCGCCGTGACCCGGTCCGCCTTGATCACCCGTCCTCTCGCCGCCGTCATCGCGATCGCCCCTCCACTCGTCAGCTCGGCCCGAGCTTCTTGCCGACGCGATGGTTGAGCAGCACCAGCGCGTGCTGCAGGATCTGCGAGACGCGCGACTCGGTGATCTGCATGACGTCGCCGATGTCGCGCAGGAGAAGACCGGCGTGGTAGTAGAGGAGGACGATCTCCTTCTCGCGGCGCGGCAGCTCGTCGATCGCCTCGGCGAGCAGCTTCTTGGCCTCGTTGAACTGGGCGATGCGGAGCGGGTCGTCGGCGCCGTCGCCCTCGAACGACTCGGGACTCACGCCGGAACACGCCTCGCCGATGCCGCGCTGCTGCGTTTCGGCCAGCGCGCGCGCGCGCAGCACCTCCTCGAGCTCCGGCGCCGTGAGCTCGAGCTCCGCCTGGATCTCGAGGAAGGTCGGCTCGCGACCGAAGCGCAGGGTGAGCTTCGAGCGCGCCTCTTCGAGCGCCCGCACGCTGTCGCGCCGGCCGCGCGGGAGGACGTCGAGGCGCCGCAGCTCGTCGAGCACGGCACCCCGGATCGAGATGTAGGCGAAGGTACGGAACGACGCGCCGCGGGCGGGATCGAAGTGCTTCGCGGCGTTCAGCAGGCCGAGGATCCCGACCTCCTCGAGGTCGTCGCGGCCGACGTTCGGCGGCAATTGGATCGCGAGGCGGCGCACCACCCGGCGGACCAGCGGCAGATGGTCGCGGATCAGGTGGTCGACGGCGTCGGGAACGCCGGCTCGATAGGCATCGAGGAGGTCGCTGCTCATCGCTTCCGCGCCCTCTTCGGCTCGCCCGCGGTCGGCCGATCGCCGGTGGCCGGCGGCTCGCCGCCCGACGGCGGAGCTCCATCGGCCTGCCGCAACTTCCACTGCTCGGCCATCCGCGCCAGCACGATGCGCTCGAGGGCGAAGCCGATCGCGGCACCTCCGAGCGCGCCAATGAGCGCGGCGAGCAGCGCGTTCTCGAGGCGGACGCGCGGCGAGTGGAGGCACCAGACGCCGACGATCCAGGCGCTCCCGAACGACAGCATGCTGAGCAGGGTGATGGCGCGGCGGATCATGCGCCGACTCCCACCGCAGCGTCAGCGAGCGTGACGACGGCGATCGGCTCGACCTTGCGCGCGGCCGCCGCCTCGGCGTAGCTCAGCACCACGGCACGCGGCGCGAGGCTCTTCAGCAGGTCACGCAGGAAGGCGCGCGCTTCGGCCCGCACCAGCACCACCGCCTCCTGCCCGTGCTCCGCGAGGCGCCGCACTTCGACCAGGATGCGATCGAGTGCAGTGCGCACGACGCCGGCACCGTCACCGTTCTCCTGGTTCTTCGCGATCTCGACCAACGCGCGCTCGAGCGCCGGATCGAGCGTCACCACCTTCAACTGACCGCCCTCGTCGAGGTAGGGCTCGACCACGGTGCGCGCGAGCCGGCGGCGCGCCAGCTCGGCGAGCGCGTCGGTGTCCTTGGTCTGCGCGACATGCTCGGAGACGACCTCGAGGATCGCCGCCAGGTTCTTGATCGAGACGCGCTCGGCGAGCAGCGCGCGCAGCACGTGATGGAGATCGCCGTAG
>CAYRQC010000080.1:0-5450 GCA_964426265.1 uncultured Phycisphaerales bacterium
CGTGATCGCCTGGCGGATCCACCACGTGGCGTAGGTCGAGAACTTGTAGCCGCGGCGGTACTCGTACTTCTCGACCGCCTTCATCAGGCCGGTGTTGCCTTCCTGGATCAGGTCGAGGAAGGAGAGGCCGCGGTTGCGGTACTTCTTCGCGATCGACACGACCAGGCGCAGGTTGCCCGACGAGAGCGCGCGCTTGGCGTAGTCGTAGCCCTTGTAGCGCGTCTCGATCACGGTGAGACGCCGCTCGAGCCGGTCGGGCGACTCCATCGCGCGCAGGCCCCACGCCTCGAATGCGGCCTGCGCCTCCGCGGTGGAGTCGCTGTCGCGCGACTTCAGCCGCGTCCACTTGCGCTGCAGGTCGCGCCCCTTCTCCCACTCGTCACGCAGGAGATCGATGAGCGGCTTCACCTTCTTCAGCTGGATCTGCAGCTCTTCGAGAAGGCGCGCGCACTTGCGGCGCCGGCGCACCGTGCGGCGCACCAGCGTCGGGCGCTCCTTCGCGCCCACCTCGCCCTTGATCAGCGACTCGATCTCCGCCTGGTTCTTGAGATAGAGCTTGCGCAGCGTAAGCAGGTTCTCCTGCAAGCGCTCCTGGATCTCGCTCTTCGCGGGCTCGGTGCCCGACGTCGGCACCTTCAGCGTGCGATCGAAGGCGAGCTTGCCGTCCTTCACGTCCTCGAGAATCTGGACGCCCTGACGGACGCCGAACCCCGACGAGAGGAGCATGCGCCGGAACGCGGCGCGCGTCTCCTCGATCTGGCGCGCCAGGTTGATCTCCTGGTCGCGCGTCAGCAACGGGATCTCGCCCATCTGGGTGAGATACATCCGCACCGGATCGTCGATCTTCTCGCTGCCGCCGGTCTTGGCGAACTTGGTCGTCTTGGGAGCGGGCTCCTCCTCGACCACTTCCCGCGGCCGCCGGGCCCCGCCCTCCTCCTCGACCTCCGACTCGTCGACCAGCTCGATCCCGTTCTCTTCGAGCGTCGAGAGCACGTGGTCGATGTTGTCGACCGCGTCCTCCGGCAGCTCCTGGTTGAGCTCGTCGTAGGTGAGGTAACCCTTCTTGCGCGCATTGTCGATCAGCGCACGGACGTAGGGGTCCATGCGATCGCGATCGCGAACTTCACTCGAATCCTTGCCCATCCGTTCTCCGTCGGAGCGGCGTCGCTCCGTCCTTGCTCAATTCGCTCCGCCGCCCTTGCGAAAGCTCTCGTAGCGTCGCAGGAAATCGGCGGCAGCCGTCGGGTCACCCGCGTCCAGCGCCGCTCTCGAACGCACCCGGATCTCGTCGCCCTCCTGCTTCCGCCGGCGCTGTTCAAACCAGCGCACTGCCCCGTCGAACAGCTTGCCGGGGTCGGCAGAGCCGAGTCGGCTTACCAGATCCATGAGCGTTTGTTGAGCCTCTGGCTCCGCGACCAGTTTCCCGAGCAGCAGCTCCACGATTCCTCCACCCCCACCGGGCTCGCTTGGCTCGGTGGCGGTCTCCTCGATCAGGGTCTCAAATAGCCGAGCCCGGCGCGGGTCACCAAAGGTCGCCGCCGGAATCAAGCGCGATGCCATGCCGCGCAGCCCGGGATCGCGCAGCAGAGCGATCAGAAGCTCTTCCTCTGCAAGGACTTGCGCGGGGGGCAGCGAAACGGCCGGCGGCGCCTCGGGAGGAACTTTCCCGTCGGATGAGGCGCCCTCCTGCGCGGTTGCAGCGGCGCCACCAGCCGGCGACGCGGCCGACTTCCAGGGCCGGCGTCCCGGTCGCAGGCCGAGCGCCAAGTCGAGATCGGAGGCGGGCAGGTCGAGGGCGCGCGCGAGGTTGGCGACGACCGCGGCGCGGACCAGTGGGTCGGCCACGCGCTGGAACGACTCGCCGATCCGTCGTGCGATCCGGATCCGATCGTCGATCGAGCGCGCGGCTCCACCACCCGACCGCGCGATCAGGAATTCGATGCCGAGCTGCGCGTCGGTCGCCAGCAGCGTGTCGAACTCGGCCCGCGTCGCGCCGCGCGCGAAGAAGTCGCCGGGATCCTTGTCAGCCGCCAGCACCAGCACGCGGACGTCGAGCTTCTCCGCGAGCAGCAGCGGCACGGCGCGCTCGGCGGCGCGCTTGCCCGCTTCATCGCTGTCGAGAAAGAGGACCGCCTTGGGCGCGAGTCGCGCGAGCTGCTTGGCGTGATCGGCCGTGACCGACGTCCCGAGCGCCGCCACCGCCGTGTCGAGCCCTCCCTGATGCGAGAGGATCACGTCCATGTAGCCTTCGACCAGCACCAATTGCCCCGCCTTCAGGATCGCCGGACGCGCGCGATCGAGCCCGAAGAGCACGTGGCTCTTGCTGAAGACGAGTGTCTCGCGCGAGTTGATGTACTTCGGATCATCGACACCGGGACCGTCGCGCATGCGGCGGCCACCGAATGCGATCACGCGACCGCGCTCGTCGCGGATCGGGATCGTGAGGCGATCGCGCAGGAAGTCGGTGAGATCGCCGTCGCGCTCGTTCGCGATTCCCGCGGCGACGATGTCTTCGCGGTGGTGACCGGCATTCACCAGCCGCTGCGCGATCACCGCCGAGCGGAACGGCCCGCCCGGACCGATCGGCGCGTAGCCGACACCAAAGGCGTCGACCATGTCGCCAACCAGCCGGCGCGTGGTGACCAGCGCGCGCGCCGCGTCGCCGATCGGGCTCGCATAGGCGCGCCGGTAGAGATCCTGCGCATCGGCGAGCACGCGCAGCGCCCGTTCCTTCTCGCCGCGCGCCGCGGAAGGCGCAGCACTGAGCGTGATCCCGTACTCCTCCGCGAGCTGGTGCAATGCCTCGGCGCGCGAGATCCGCAGGTGCTCCTCGAGGAACGTGAAGACGTCGCCACCCTTGCCGCAGCCGAAGCACTTGAAGTACTTCTGCCCGATCGGGATCCCGAACGAGGCGGTCTTCTCGGCATGGAACGGGCAGCAGCCGACCATGCGCGCACCGGCTCGCTTGAGCTCGACATGGCGCGACACGACATCGACGAGGTCGACGGCGTCCTTGACCCGAACGAAGTCATCCATCCGCAACCACCCGCGCGAACTCCAGCAACGCGCGGGCGCTGCCGCGAGCTGAGAGCCTGCGCACGAATCCTATCGGGGCACGCAAGTGCCGTCGGCACCGGCGAGCGTGTCGGCGAGCGCCAGCCACTCGTCGACCGAGAGCTCTTCGGGCCGGCGCTTCAGCATCTCGTCGCTCGCGCGCGCGAGCGCCTCCTCGCCGGCGATCTCGAGCAGCCCGCGTCGCAGCGTCTTGCGCCGCGCCTGGAAGGCCGCGCGGATCAGCGGCTCGAGCTGCGGACGCAGCGCCAGCCGCGCGTTGCGATCGGGCTGCGGGACGATCTCGACCACGGCGCTGTCGACCTTGGGTGGTGGCACGAACGCCCCGGGCGGGACGATGAAACGCTTCTTCACCGTGGCGCGCAGCTGCACCAACAGCGAGAGGAGCCCGCGCTCGCGCGTCCCAGGCGCGGCCACCAGCCGTTGCGCCACCTCGAGCTGCACCATCGCGACGATGCGCGCCGGCGGCACCGCCGCGCGCACCAGGTCGACCAGCAGCGGCGACGCGATCGCGTAGGGCAGGTTGCTGATGACGAGCGGCGCCTCGCCGCTGCGCGCCTTCAGCCGCGCGACGACCTGGGTGACCGTCGCCAGCGCGTCCGCCACCCGCAAGTCGAGCGGCCCGCGCCCGACGAGTGCAAGCGCGGTGGCCCGCGCCCACTCCGGGTCGAGCTCGATCGCGGTCACCTCCGCGCCGGCATCGAGCAGCGCCGCCGTGAGCCCGCCCGGGCCCGGGCCGATCTCGACGACCTCCTTGTCGCGCAGGTCGCCCGCCACGGCGACGATCCGCCGCAGCAGCACCGCGTCGAGCAGGAAGTGCTGGGAGAGCCGCTTGCGTGCAACGCTCGCTCCCGCGCGCAACCCCGCTCGGATCGAGGCGAGATGGCGTTCGAGGAACCCGTCCGCGATCATGGTCATCTCCCCGTGTCGTCCGCCGCTCGCGCCTGTTCGAGCACTGCTTCGAAGTCGGCTACCAACTGTGCGCTCCGCGGCTCGGGCGGTGCAAGCCCGAGCAACCGGCCGTCCCCGAGCAGGACCCACGGCTCGGGACTCCCATCGCGATCGGTATCGAGCACCACCACCCGGCGAATCGGCGGGCGAACGAGGCCTATTTCATCGACGACTGCCCCATTCGCGAGCGTCCGAATCCACGCGGAGTGCGGTGTCGGCTGGCTGACGATGACGCCGCCGCCGGTCGTTTCGAACAGGCGCGCCACGATCGAGGACTCCGTGCCGAGCTCGATTTCGAACGAGCGGGCCGCTGGTTCGAGCCCGATTCCGGCCCACCGACCGCCGCGCGTTCGCAGCACCAGGGTGCGCCGGGCCGGATCAACCGCCGCCCAGACGGGAGGAGCCTCGAGAGTCAACCCGTCGGCGATCACCGAGCTCGTGCCATCCGCGCCCAGCCGCCAGAGTCGCGTGCCGTCGAGCGCGATCAAGAACGGCTCCGCGACGCCCGCTTCGTTCCCCGGAACGACCGTGAAGGGGCCGCCGGTCACCGCCATCGGCGCCGCGATCTGCCCGTGGGTGGCTCGCAGGCACCACGGCCGACCGTCGCCATCGTCGAGCAGATAGGTCGCCGGCAAGGCGAGCGGCACGACATAGGGATGGGCGGCGCCGGCCGCCGTCACGACGTCGACTGCGGGTGCGGCGCCGCCATCGGGGGCGAAGCGCCAGCGCAACCGCACGGTTCCGCCGGGCCGAATCGGGTGCTCGGGTTGATCGGCGATGAGCTCGTCCGCGATGAGCCAGCGCCCTCGGCTCGTGAGATCGGATCCGAGGAGCTCCGCGCTCAGCCACGCGACGGGCCAGCGAAGCGGCCTGTCCCGCGCAGCACCGCGCAGCGGAAGATCGACGTTGAGCGCCTGGAAGGTCAGCAGCAGCAGACCGTCCCCGCCGGCGGGCGGCGGCGTGACGTAGAGCTCGCCGTCGATCTCGCGCTCGCGCACGCCATCGGCGGCGATCCGGACGACGCGCGTCGCGAGAAGGCGCGGGTCCGCACGCGGCTGCGGGCGGGAATCGGCGGGCGGCTCGACGTCGATCTTCTGCACGAACCAACAGGCACCATCACTCCGAGCGTCGCAGACGAGATAGGTCGGGACGCTGACGTCACCGCCTCCCTTTGCCGGCGGCGCGATCTGCACGGCTCCACTGTCGAGGTCCACCAGCGCAATCTCGCCGTGCGGACCGACCAGCCACGCTGCCGGGGATCCGGTCGGCGCCATGACCCACGCCTCACGCAGCGCCTCCGCCTCGAACGGAAGCTCGATGTGCCGCACCGGGGTGCCGTCGCTTCCGGAGAGGATGGTGATCGCACCGCGCTCGCTCACCACCAAGCTGTCGCCGTGCGGACCGGCGACCACGTCGCCGCCGAACGG
>CAYRQC010000081.1:0-4950 GCA_964426265.1 uncultured Phycisphaerales bacterium
CTGCACATCCGGCCGCCGACCTTGGGATCTTCCTCCTTGACGTTCATGACCGAGCAGCGGTTGCCCGAGCCGTCATAGACCGAGCAGGTCGAGAAGCTGGACAACGCCGAGCACTGGGTGTCCCTGAGGAAGGCCGAGCACACCGACTTCGTTCCCATGTTGATCGAGCAAAGCGCCAGGTTCCCCAGTGTCGAGCATTGCGGCCCGTCCTTCGTGGCGGCGGTCGTACATACCTTCCGGTCCTCACCCGGACTCACGGAGCATTTTTCATCGGCGTTCGCGGAAGTTGGCGGGTCGGCGCGTCGCGGCATCGCGACCGCAGTCGCCCACACCGGAAGCGGCAGCCCCTTGCCAAGGTAGGCCACGGCGACCGGCTCCGGTGTCACGGGCGGCCGCGGTGCCGCAGTCGCGCGCGCCTCGCCGACACCGGCGGCCCACGCGGCGATGATCGCCGGGGCGATCCTCCATGCCCTGGTCATGGCAGCAACTCCGACCGTGGATTCGATCCACGCATCCGTGCGATTCAGTGCCAACAGGAGCCCAACACGCGCGTGACTCACGAGCGCCGTCGGTGCTCGTGCTGCGCGATCCAGGCTCAGCCCCTACCCTTGCACTTTCCGCCCTGGGGACCCTCGACCTCCTTGCCCTTGATGACGCTGCACTTGACCTTTTCCTTGTTCTGGAAGGTCGAGCACATCCCGTTCTTGTTCCCGATTGCGGTGCACTCGCCTTTGTCCTGGACCCGGACGGAACAGGTGCCGTCACCTTCCACGAGGACGCTGCACTTGCCAATCACGTTGTTCTGGACCGAGCACTTTGACGTGGCAGTCGTGCTGGCCAGGTAGATGCTGCAGAAGTTCTTGGTGCCACCATGGACGCTGCACGACGACTCCACCGACCCTTGGCCGGTCGAACAAAACCCGTTTGGATCCATGAACACCGAGCAGACAGCGTCTGAAGATCCGGCGTTGGTGCTGCACATGCGGCCGCCGACCGGTGGATCGTTCTGCTTGACGTTCATGACCGAGCAGCGGTTCTCTTCACCGCTGAGGATCGAGCAGGTCCCGAACTGGGAGAAAGCCGAGCACTTCGTGTCCATCAGGAACGCTGAACACACTGCGCTCGAACTGCTCAAGGTCGAGCAGAAGCCTGAGCCGCTAGTCGAGCATCTCGGCCCGTCGCTCGCGGCGGCGGTGGTGCACTTCTTGTTCGCGTCCCCTCGATTCACGGAACAGAGCTCACCCGTGTTCGCGGAAGTCGGCGGATCCTCCCGCCGCGGCATCGCCACCGCGGTCGCCCACACCGGAAGCGGCAGCCCCTTGCCGAGATAGACCACGGCAGCCGGATCCGGAATCGCTGGCGGCCGCGGCTCCACTGCGGCACGTGCCTCACTGACACCGATCGCCCACGCGGCGACGATCGCCGGTGCGATCTTCCATGCGTTGCTCATGGCGCTCCTCCCATGCCGGACGGGTTTCCTTCGCTCAGCCCCGCCCCTTGCACTTCCCGTCCTTGGGCCCCTCGACCTCCTTGCCGTTGATCACGCTGCACTTTTTCTTGTCGCCGTTGTTGAACGTCGAGCACAGCCCCGACTTGGAGCCCACGAGTGCCGTGCACTCGCCCTTGGCCGCGGCGCTGATCGAGCAGACGCTCGTGTCGGTCTTCACCAGGACGCTGCAGGTGCCGGTCGTGTTGTGCTGGATCGAACACTTGGTCGTGTCGCTCGAGTTGAAGTCGACGATGCTGCAGACATTGCCGTTGCCACCGGTGGCACTGCACGTGGAGGCCTGCGATCCCTGTCCCACCGAGCAGAAACCGGTGCGATCGTTGTTCACCGAGCAGGTGGAACGCTCGACTCCGGCATCCGTGCTGCACGTGCGGCCGCCGACGGCCGGATCGGACTTCTTGACGTTCATCACCGAACAGCGGTTGTCGCTGCCCTGGTTGATCGAGCAGAACGAGTTGTCAGCTTTGGTCGAGCACTGGGTGTTCATCAAGAAGGCCGAGCAGACCGACTCCATCGCGAGCAGGGTCGAGCAGGACAGCCCGTTCTCGACCGTCGAGCAGCGAGCCCCGTCATCCGCGGTGACCGTGCTGCACTTCTGCTTGCTCTCGTCTCGCTGCACGGAACAGTGGACGGTGTTGTTCGTGGAGATCGGCGCCGCAACCCGCCGCGGCATCGCCACCGCGATCGCCCACGTCGGAAGCTGCAGCTCCTGGCCGAGGTAGGCCACGGCAAGCGGCTCCGGAATCACCGGCGGTGGCGGTGCTGTGGTTGCACGCGCGTCGCCGACCGCCGTCGCCCACAGGGTGACGAGCGCCGGCGTGACCATCCACCGATGCAGCATGGCTTTCGTCTCCGACGGCGGCCGCCAAGCCACCGTCCGCATGGCTCGCCGCCAACGGTCGCGGCGATGCTGGAACAGGGTATCCCTCGTCGACCTCTCGTACAGGCCATGCACGAAGCCGCCCCGCGGGCGTCGAGCCCACGGGACAGCCATCATCGAAGCACGGCCCTGCTCTCGACGGAACCTGCAGCCACCGTGCGGCTGCGGCGATCAGCCCTTGCCCTTGCACTTGCCGTTCGTGGGCCCCTCGACCTCACCACCGGCCTTGACCACGCTGCACTTGATCTTCTCCTTGTTGTTCCAGGTCGAGCACATCCCGCCGGACTTGTCGAAGACCGTGCACTCGCCCTTGGAGTTTTCCCGGACCGAGCAGTTGCCAGCGTCCTTCGCCAGCACGCTGCACTTGCCGGTCGGGTTGTTCTTGATCGAGCAGGTTGCCCCGGCCGCCTGGTTATCGTCGAAGATGCTGCAGTAGTTGTCGTTGCCACCGGTGACACTGCACGAGGAACCGTCCGATCCCTGACCCGTCGAGCAGAACCCGCTTGGATCGTTGTAGACCGAGCAGGCCGAGAAGCTCGACCCGGCGTTCGTGCTGCACGTGCGACCGCCGACGACCCCATCGGTCTTCTTGACGTTCATCACCGAGCAGCGGTTGTCCGAGCCACTGTCGATCGAGCAGGTCGCGAACGTGGCGAAGACCGAGCACTGGGTGTCCTTCACGAAGGCGGAGCACACCGAGCTCGTGCCATTGATGATCGAGCACTGCGCGTACTCGGCCAGGGTTGAGCATTGCGGCCCGTCCTTGGCGGCGCTGGTCGTGCAGACCTGCTTGTCACCGCCCGGCAGCACCGAACAGGTCTTGCCGGCGTTCGCGGAAGTCGGCGGGTCGAACCGCAGTGGTGTCGCCACCGCCGTCGCCCACACCGGGAGCGGCAGCCCCTTGCCCAGATAGACCACGGCGACCGGCTCCGGAGCCGGACCCGCCGGCGGCGGTGGCGGCGCCGTTGCACGCGTTTCGCCGACACCCGCCGCCCATACGGCGACGATCGCCGGCGCGATCCTCCATGCCTTGTTCATCGTGTTCCTCCAACCGTCGAAGCAAGCTCCTGAGTTCGCGGAACTCGCCGCCAACGACGGCAGCAACCAAAGACCCGCGTACCGCGGAACCCGCAGTTTCATCACAAGTTCATGGTCATGGCGCCGCCTCCAGGATCCGGTAGGTCCGGCGGTCGCCGGCGTCGAGGTGCAGCAGCTCGCGGAAGAGCGTGAAGACCGCCTGGTGTCGAGGCGCTTCCTCGGAGTCGGGAATCGAGAAGCAGTGGCCCAGCCCCTTGCGCACCAGCTCCTCGGATCCGAGCAGGAAGACGACCACGCCGCGGCCGACCTCTTTCCGGAATGCGAGCAGTGCCGGAGCCGGGAGCTCCACGCGCTCCGCTCCATTTACGTGAAGGTGCGCGGTGGCGGCGTCCACCAGCTCGAGAGAGACTCCGAACGGCTGGAGGAACGCGCCGGCCGCCGAGCGTTCGAGCGAGTCGTGCCGCTCGGCGACGAGCAGCGCGCCACCTGCCGCCACCCACTCCGAAAGCTCGGTCGTGAAACCCGCGGGCGGCGCCTCGACCGGGTTCAGGACGACCAGCGCGGACGCGCCACCGAGCGTCTCGTCGTAGTTCATCGCCGTGCGCGGCGCGAGGCCGAGGCGCTGCGGCTCGACGAAGAGCGTGTCGAAGCACGCCTCGTCCGGCAGATCGCCGATGCCGCCCAGCACCGGCGGAAAGGCGCAGAACCCGCCTTTCGCGAGGAAGCTCACGACCGGTGCGGGTGCCTGCGGCGCGGCGGAAGGGAGGCTCGCACGGTTGGCGGCGCCCGCGGCGTGGAGCCCGGCCCACAGCGCCGCGGCCGCAACGACGGCCACCATCAGACGCGGCCGTCCTGACGCGCTTTGCACGAGCCCGAACAGCAGGAGCAGCGCTCCGATCGCCGCCGCGATCGGCCGCACCCACGGAAACCGCGGCGCCTCGTGATCGAGGAAATGGATGAGGTCCTCGAGGAGCTCGTAGCGTCCGTGCTTGAAGACGTCGAACGACGAGAGTGTCGTGCTGTCGGTGAACCACGCGACGCGACCGCGACCCGCATCGATCGTCGCCGCGAGCACGGCAGGACCGTAGGGCGTCGCGAGGTCGGGCCCAGCGCCGAAGTTGCTCGAGTTGCCGTAGTCGCCCCGCTCGCGAACGGAGTCCTTGGCGACGACGACCGGCCGCGCCGCGAACGACACTGCGAGCGAGCAGGAGGTCATGAAGAGGAGGTCGTGCTGCCGGCGCGCCGCGGGGTGCGCGAACGGACCGGCGGCGAAGAGCGAGAACGAGCCGTCGGAACACGACACTCCGTCATTGACGAAGGCGACCCCGAAGTCGGCCGCGATGCCATTCAGGTGCGTCGACATCCCCATGAGGTCGGTGTGGTCCGAGACGAGCAGGAGCCCGCCGCCCCGCTCGACGAAGCGCTGCATCGCCGCGACCTCGGCCGGCGCGTACGCCTCTTCCGGGGTCTTCAGCACCAGGACATCGCATTCCGCGAGCAGTGCGTCGTCGAGCACGCGGCCGAC
>CAYRQC010000082.1:0-7732 GCA_964426265.1 uncultured Phycisphaerales bacterium
TGCGTGACATGTGCCTCGTCGCCTTCGGCCTGGTCGCCGGCATCACGATGATCGATCCAAAGGGCCTCCTTGATTTCGCCGACAATGACCGTGAAAAGCTGGGTCTACGCTTGAGGTGGCGCTATCGCCTGTTGGATCTGTCACTGATCATGGGGGTGCTGCTGATGACATTTGGCATGGTTGAGATTGTGCTATTCTACAGGATCTGCGGAATGTCCGAGGAGCCAGACCACTGGCGGGCCGAAGCTGTCGAGGCATCCGTGATCCCAGTCGTCGGGGCATTGCTGAGCATGCTCTTCGCAACAGGATACTATCTCTCGTTCCAGACGTTGAGAGACGTTGCATTCGACTTCCGACGGCAGTGCAACGATGTAACTACGGACGAAAAGTTCAACAACTGGCAAACGCAGTACGGACTCCGCTCGTCCACGGTTTATGGATATGTGAAGGCACTCGCCATCGCGCTGCCAGCCCTGACGGGTCTTACTGCCCGGTATTTCGAACGCATCTTCTAGCCCGAAGGCCATCCACTTGGCCATGCATGTTGCCGATGGCCGACGCTTTCGGGGATCGCTGTTCCGCTTGATCTTCACGGCGCGGCGGTCGCGACGGTTGGAGCGCCGTTTGGACAGGACGAGGCGCCGGAGCGATGCGCGGAGATTGCGCCGGCTCCGCCGGTCACTCGAGCGCGCGGCCACGCGAGTCCGGAAGCGCGAGCGAGAGCAGCGCGGCGGCGAGGTACATCGCGGCGAGGAAGAGGAACGCCACGGCGAAGCCGTGCTTCGGATCGGTGCGGCCCACCGATTCCTTGATCGCCGCGACGACGAACGGGGCCATCGCGGAGACGCCGCGGCCGAGGTTGTAGGTGAGCCCGGTCGCCGTGGCGCGAATCTCGGTGGGAAAGAGCTCGGACGCGAGCGCGCTGAAGCCCGAGAAGAAGCCGGTGCCGAAGAAGGCGACGAGCGGCCCGAGCACGAGCAACCAAGCAGTGCTCGGCGCAAAGGCGAATGCCGGCACCAGCAGCGCCGCGAGCAGGAGGTAGACGAAGTAGCAGCGCCGCCGCCCGAAGCGGTCGGAGAGGAAGCCGAAGAGTGAGTACCCGAAGAACTTGCCGAAGCACATCCAGAGGAACCAACCGGTGCTCGCGACCAGTGCGAGTCCGCGCCCACCCTCCGCAACCGGCCGCCGGAGGTATTGCGGGACCCACGTGAAGAGCCCCCAGTACCCGAACATCGCGCAGCAGTTCATGAGCGTGGCGAGCAGCGCGTTGCGTCGGATCCCCGGAGCGAGCAGTGCGCGCAGCTTGGGCGTTGGCCCGTGCTTGCGCTCCCGCCACAGCTCCGGCTCCGGCACCTCGCGGCGGATCCAGAAGCAGAGGAGCGCGGGCACGATGCCGACGAAGAAGACGATGCGCCAGGAATGGGCGTCGACCCAAGGCGAGCGTGCCGCGAGCAGGCCGACGACGAAGAAGACGCCCGCGGCGAGCGCCTCGCCGACCGCCCAGCTCGACTGCATCACCCCGAGCGCCTTGGCGCGGTGCTGCGGCGCCCAAGTCTCGGCGATCAGCGTCGCGCCGGTCGACCACTCGCCGCCCATGCCCAGCCCGAGCAGCACACGGAAGAGCGCGAGCGTCCAGAACCCGGTCGCCAGCCCGCACGCTCCGCTCGAAAGCGAATAGGCGAGGATCGAGATCATCAGCGCGCGGCTGCGCCCGATGCGGTCCGCGAGCAGCCCGAAGAGCGCGCCGCCGACCGCCGACGCCGCGAGCGTGACCGAGGCGATCGTCCCCGCGTCCTTGTCGGACAAGTGGAGGCTCTTCGCGACATCGCTGAGGACGAACATGTAGAGCGTCACGTCCATCGCGTCGAGCATCCAGCCGAGCCCGCCCGCGATCAGGGAGCGGCGTTCGGCGAAAGTCGTCTTCGCCGGCCACTCGAAGAGGCCGAGAATGCGGCGAGTCGGGCGTGGAGGGCTCTCGTCGTCCATCGGTGCGATGGTATCGGTGGCGCGTGGCGGCGAGCCAGGGAGGCTCACCCATCCGCGCGCTTCGAGCGCGCGCCGCCGTCACCTCGCGGTCGGAGTGCAGCGCAGCTCGAGCGTGAGCCCGCCGCCGCCCAACTTCACCGTGCCGCCTGCCTCCGGCAGCGTGACGAGCTGGTCGAGGTAGAGCGTCTGCGCGCGCAGCTCCTCGATGGCGAGGCGCGATCCGTCTTGCAGCTCGCGCAGGTGCGGCGCCTCTTCGAGGAAGCAGAGCTTGCCGCGGACGCACAGGCCGCGGCGGCCGCTCGGCTCGCGGAGCGGCTCGAGCTCGAGAGCGAAGCCGTCGATCCACGCCTCGGGCTCCGCATTGTGCACGGAGGCGTCGTTGGCGACGTCGACCTCCCAGCGGGCGATCCGAGTGCCCTGGACGCCCGACCAGAGGCAGAGCGGCTGGCCGCCGAGCGCTTCGCCGTGGAACGACGCGCGCGTCCGTCCTTGCTCGTCGACGACCGTCGCGTCGATCGTCAGTGCGGCGGCGCGCGCAGCGGCGAGATCACCGCTCGCATCGGCGCGCCGCTCGAGAAGTGGCAGCGCCGCGGTCCAGATCGCCGGAGAGTAGGCCGACCAGCCTTCGTCGAAGAGCGCTGCAGGCAGCTCCGCCGGACCGACGCGGCGCGCGGCGAGCAGGTCGTCGCCGGGGCGCGCGGCGACGCCGGCCGGCCGCTCGCCGGTCACTCGCAGGTCGAGGAGGAAGCTCTGCACGCCGCAGACCGTCTCGACGCGGCACGGGACGAGCAGCGCCGCGCCGTCCGGGATGAAGAGCGTGCTCGCGAGCGAGACGAAGCCGACGCGCGGGTGATCGAAGAGGCCGGAGGCGAGCCGCTCGAACACGGCCGTCTCCATCTTGATGAGGCCGACCGCGCCGGGAACCTTCCTCTCGTTCGGTGCCGCGCGCTCGGTCGCGCGCAGCGCGAGGGCGAGCAGGGTGCCGCCTTCGACCCGCTCGCTGCGCACCTGGAGTTCGATGCCGTCGAGCAGCTCCTCGAAGATCGGATCGGCGACGAACGAGCCCTCGCAGATTTCGATCTCCCAATCGCGCAGGAACGTCTCGCGCACACCGGCGGAACCGTGCTGCGGCATGCCATCGCGCAGACCGATCCGGAGCATGCGTTGCTGCGCGCCCGCCGCGACCGCGGCCGCGAGCTGGCGGTCGGCGGCCGCCGGATCGAGCATGCCGGCGGGCAAATCGGCCGCGGCGTGCGACAGGACCCGCACCTCGAGCCGCTGCGTCGCGGCGAAGCGCTGCGCGAGGTGCGCGAGCCGATCAGCGATCGCGTGCTGCACCTCGTCTGGCGCGCGCACGATCAGCTCGCTGCCCTCGAACTCGAAGCCGTTCGACTGCTCGTTCCAGAGCCCCGGCGATGCCGCCTCCCTGATGTAGTCATCGAAGTCGTAGTAGCACTCCTCGATCGGCGAGAGCGTGTCGTCGCGATGGAGCACGTATGGATCGAGCTCGAGCTCGCCGCCGCCCGGCGAGTAGGGGACCATCGAGAGCGCGGGGCTCGGTGCCGGCGTCCGACGGACGAGCCCTCCGATCGGATGGCGGCGCTGCACTCCTGCCGGCACGACCTCGCGCGGCAGCGCCGGCGCCTTCACGTCGAACACGAGCTTCAGCCCGCTGCCGCCGAGCTCGACCACGCCGCCCGTCGCCGATAGCACCGCGTGGTCGTCGAGCTCGAGCGTGCGCGACCGCATCTTGTCGACGACCAGATGTTGCGCGTCGGCGAGTTGCTGCGGTTCGAGCGGCCCTTCGAGGAAGTGGAGCTTGCCCGCGACACCGAGGTCGAAGCCTCCGGCCGCGCTGCGCGACGCGACGAGCTCGAGCGCGAATCCGTCGATGCACGCCTCCATCTCCGGGTTGGCGGCGGTCACGTAGCAAGCGACGTCGACATCCCAGTCGGCGACGCGGGTGCTCTCGACGCCCGACCAGAGCGCGACCGGACGGTCGGCGAGCAGCGGCAGCGAGAAGGCGGCACGCGTTCGCCCCTCGCCGTCGACCACCTTCGCATCGACCGCGAACGGCGGGTCGACGCGGACCAGCCGCGCGAGCCCCGGCTCGAGCGCCGCAGCCGAAGCGCGCGGCACACACGACCAGACGTGACCCGGCAGGTGGTGCACGGAGTCGGCGTCGAAGTCGGCGTCGGATGCCTTCTCTCGATCGAGCAACACTGCGAGATCCGTCGCCACCCCCTCCTCGGCTCCGGCCGTGCTGAGCGCGCCATACCAGGTGATGTCGTCGTTCAGGAACCAGTCGTGATCGAAGAGCGGCGTCAACAGCGGGGCATCGTTGGAGCCGGCGAAGCTCGCGAGCCCGATGCTCGCGAGCTCGAAGCGGCGCGGCTCGCCGCCCGCCGTCGCGGGGCCAACATCGAGCCCCATCCGCGGCGAACGTGCGTCTCCGGTCATGCGTAGCTCGAGCAGGAAGCTTGCCGGCCCCGACTGCGTCTCGACGCGACACGGCAGCCGCAGCGCGCCGCCGTCCGGCACGAGGAAGGTGCCCGCGACCGCCACGAAGCCGAGGACCGGCGGGTCGATCGTGCCGGCGGCGACCGGTTCCGTGATCTTCGGATGGGTCGCGATCAGGCGCGTCGAACCGAGCGTGCGAACTTCCGTCGGTCGGGCGCGCTCCGTCTCGCGCAGCACCAGATCGAGCAGCGTGCCGCCCTCGACGCGCGAGCTGCGCACCGCGAGCTCGAGGCCGAGCGTCGCCTGCCCCGTGATTGGCACATCGACGGCGATCGCGTGCGCGATCTCGACCTCCCAGTCGTGGACGAAGCTGATGCGCTCGCCGGCGATCGCTTGTTGCCCGACGCCATCGCGCAGGGCGAGCCGCACCTCGCGCCGCAGGACGCTCTCCTTGCCCTCTCCCTCTCCCGCCGGCAACACCACTCGCACCTCGAGCTGCTCCGTCGGGACGAGGGCGCGCACGAGTTGGGCGAGGAAGTCGGCGAGCTGGCGCTGCGTCTGGACCGGCGCGCGCGCGATGAGCTCGCGGCGATCGCAGGTGAGCGAGACGTCGTCCTCGTCCCACACCCACGGCGTGACGACGGTCCGCACCAGCGCGATGAGGTCGTCGCCTTCGAGAAGTGCGCGCGGCTCGCCGGGCTCCTGTCCTTCCGCGGTTCGCCGCGGTCCCGAACCGGGCACGTACGGGAGCAGAGAGATCGTCGCGCCGTGAGCTCCCTGCTCGAAGAGGAGCAGGTCGAGCGGATGGTGCTGCACGCGGATCTGCGTCGCGGTCGGTGCTTCTTGTACCGCCGACATCAGCAGCGCGAAGGCGAGTGAGCCATTCGACGCCAACGAGGCGAGCCGATCACCCATGGTCGAAGCCCTTGCACCGTGCGCTGATGGCCGAAGCGCGGCGACGTTAGCTGCAGCGCGCTCTCGATCGCCTTCGTCACCCGGTCGCGCGGGGGCTTTGCACGGAGACGACGCTCCTCTCGCTCGGGGCCTTGTTCGCCTTCCTCGGCGTCGGCATTGCGGTCGTGGCGATGGCGGCAACCGGCTAGCCCGCGCGGGCATCACTGGATCGGCAGCCCCTCGAAGCAGAGCGCGCCAACGCCGCGGGAGTTGCGGAACCACGGGCCGTCGAACGCGTGGCCGCGGTAGCTGATCGAGCTGCCGTTGCTGCGACGCACGAGGTCGATCGTGACGACGTTGCCGGTGATGACGACCTTGTTGCCGCGGACGCCGTCGTCGGTCACGAAGTCGGCCTCGGCACCGACCTCGCAGACGAGCGCGTCGTTCGGATCGCGGAACGTGATCGCGAGGCGCTTGTGGTTGGCGTAGAGCCACTTCGCGGAGAGCGGGTTCGGCGGGTCGATCGCGCGCGTGTCGGTCGAACCGTAGAAGTCGCGACGCACCAGCCGCGCGAGCTTCTCGCCCAGGTCGCGGTAGCCGGCGTTGTAGTAATGGCAGCCGTCGTGCCCGGGTACGGCGGTGGTCGACATCACGGTGATGTCGGGATCGGTGTCCTGCAGCACCCGCTGCACCTCCTTCAGCTCCTTGCCGCCGCCAGCGCAGTCGTTGCGGATCTGCACCAGGTAGACGCGTTGCAGCGCGGGGAAGTCGCTCGCCCAGTCGCTGCGCAGGTCGTCCCAGCCCGACTTCCAGTTGCTTGCGTTCCCGGCGTCCGACTCACCCTGGTACCAGAGGAGCGCCTTGAACTCCTTCGAGACGCCGGCCTCGATCAGGCGGTGCAACAGGCGGCCGTAGATGGTGGTCGGATCGATCTTCCAGCTGTCGTTCCGCTGGTGCTGCGCCACGGTCGTCCCGCCGACGGCTCCGTTCAGGAGCGCGATCGGGACCGACTCGTGGTCGAGCAGGTACTCGCCGAGCCGGAGCCCCCACTGGCCGACCGACGCGTGGCTGTTGCCGAGATTCCCTTCGCCTTGGTCCCAGTGGAAGTCGAGCTCGGGTTCGAGGACGGTCGACGCCGAGCCGAACGTACGAATCCACTCACTCTGCGACCGGTTGCCGAGCTGCTCTCCCCAGATGTCGGGAGCCACCGCGTTCGACTGGCCGTTGATGACGTAGACGTCGCCCACCGTGACGGCCGGAATGGACGCGATCCGTTGTTTGCGCGTCGCGTCGCGGACGAAGAGCTCGATGTCGTGGTTGTGCAGCCCGGCCATGAGCTGCGGTGACAAGACGAAGAGCGCCTCCCCGTTCGCTCCGTAGGTGAGCGCCTTCGACTTCGTGAGCCACGGCACGCCGTCGCGCGCGATCTCGAGCAGGAGATCGCTCCACCCAGGCGACGTCACCCACCCTCGCAGTGCGAGGACGGCCTGGTTGGCGGCGTCGCGCTGGAGCACCTGGCCTGGGCGCGGCACTGCATCCCAGCGCACGTGCGCGACGCCCGGATCGAAGTAGCGCTGCTGCAGGTAGTCGTGCAGCTGCCCGAGCTCCGTGGTGTCGAGCGCGTGGTCGTAGATCGAGACCTCGGCGATGCGTCCTTTCATGAAGTTGCCGTATGCGAACGAGCCGAGCAGCAGCGTCGAGTCCCAGTTGCCGTTGAGGCTCGAGGCGCGGCCGACGAGCTGGCGATCGAGGTAGAGCTCGGCACGGCCGTTGGCCGCGTCGTAGCTCGCAACCAGGATGAACGGCTTGCCGGCCGTCACCGCGACGCTCGACTGGACGAGGTCTCCCGAGTGGAAGAGACGCGCATAGGGCGTCGCACCGAACCAGAGCGCGTGGTGGTAGACGCTCGAGACGACGTTGTTCGTGAAGGAGAGATCATCGAGCTGGCAGACCACCACCTTCGTGTAGCTGCCGATCGGCATGCCGGCGCCGAGCAGCCAGTCATTGCCGTCGAACTGCAGCGCCGGCTGCCCGCCGATGCCGATCGGCAGCCACTCCGGCTCCGATTCACCGTTGAGGCTGCTGAAGAAGGGGTTCCACGTCCCGGTCGAGTCGCCCCATTTCTGTACGAGCCCTGTCGGACCGCGCGTCACGTTCGAGTCGGCGCGCAACCAGACGACACGGCCGACGGTCGGCCCGCCATCCAGCGATCCGATCGGTCCCTGCGGGCCGGAGCCCGGCACCTGACCGAAAGCGGCGCCGGCGACGGAGAGGAGCGTGGTGATGACGCACGAGATGCAACGCACACACATCAGACACTCCTCGAGTTGGATCGCTCGGATCCCCCAAAGTCGCAGACACTACCAGTGTGCGCCACGCCTGGCGCGATGGT
>CAYRQC010000083.1:0-3476 GCA_964426265.1 uncultured Phycisphaerales bacterium
CGATGCGCTGGCCGATCCCGTCGCCGCCAAGCGGGTGACGGCGTGGCTTCCCGACGAGCCCATGATCTACGACAAGCTCTCGCCGCTGGAGTATCTCGAGTTCGTCGCCGGGCTGTGGGGCGTCGAGCGGCAGCGCGCCGAGCGCAACGCCGCCGAGCTGCTCGAGGTCCTCGAGCTTGCGCCGCACCGACATGAACGCTGCGAGGGCTTCTCGCGCGGCATGAAGCAGAAGGTGGCGCTGGCGGGCGCCCTGATCCACGACCCCCGGCTGATCATGCTCGACGAGCCGCTGACCGGCCTCGATCCGCACGGCACGCGCGTCATGCGCGAGGTGATCCGCGCCGCCGGCGCCGATGGCACCGCGATCGTCGTCTCGTCGCACCAGCTCGAGCTGGTCGAGCGCGTCTGCACGCGGGTCCTCATCGTCAAGCAGGGCCGCAAGGTGGTGGAGGGGACGCTCGACGAGATCCGCGCGTTCGCGACGACGGGCGCCGACGCCTCGCTCGAGGAGGTCTTCTTCCGGCTGGTCGATGGCGCGCCCGCGGAGGATGGCGCCCCGTGACGGTGACGCTCCTGCGCCTCTTTCTCCTGCGCCAGCGCGGGACGTTGCGCCAGCTCGTGCGGTCGTTTCGCCAGCCGGCGCGGCTGATCGGCGCCACCGTCGTGCTCTTCGGCTTCGGCTGCCTGATCTGGAGCAGCGTGCAGCGCGCGGGCGACCACGCAACCCTCACCCGCGAGTCGTTCGCGGTCCTCGGCGCGATGATCTTCACGATGTCGATCGCCGGCGGCTTCGTGCAGCAAGGGCCGCGCTTCGCACCCGCCGACGTCGACTTCCTCTTCCCGGCGCCGTTCACGCCGCGCCACCTCCTGCTCTGGCGGCTGCTGCACCTCTGGCCGCTGACGCTGCTCTCGGTCGGTGTCATGACGATCGCGTTCGGGCTGCGCCTGGAGCGGCCATGGCGCTTCGTGGTCGGGATGTCGCTGCTGCAGCTCACGGCTTTGCACCTGCAACTGCTGGTGTCGGTGCTGCTCACCAAGGCGACCGATGCGACGGCGCGGCGGCTGCGCGGTGCGGCGCGCGTGATCGCGCCGATCGTGTTGTTCGGGGCGCTGCTCTACGTGGTCTTCGCCATCTCGGAACGCGGCGGGCTGCCCCAACTGATCGCGCCGGCGGCCAACTCGTCGCTCGCGCGCATCGTCTTCTTTCCGGCGGCCGCGTGCTCCGACTTCGTCTATGGCGTTACGGATCGAGCGACCCTGCTCGCGTTGCTGCGCCTTGTGATCGGTGCGGCCGGGACCTTCGTGCTGCTGTTGCTTCCCGAGGTCGACTTCCTCGAGGAGTCGGTGGCCACGACGGCTCGCTTCGCGAAGGCGATCGCGGCGCGGCGACGCGGCGGCGGCGCCATCGCGATCGAGCTCTCGGGCGGTGGCTCCGGTCGTTCGCTCGCGCTGCCCGCCTGGCGCGGTTTGTTCGGCGGAGCGGGCGCGCTGGTCTGGAAGAACCTGTTGGTCCTCGGGCGTTCGTGGCGCCTGGTGATCCCGGGCCTGCTCGTCGGGCTGATGATCGTGCTCCCCGGCATCCTCTCGATGCGCCGCCAGGGGGGAGGCGCGGGCGGGCAGAGTGTCGCGGTCGGTTCGTTGTTGCTCGCGACGATCTTCTGGTCGAGTGCGCTCGGCTTCGACCTGCGGCGCGAGCTCGACCGGCTCGACGAACTGCGCGCGCTGCCGCTGCGGCCGAGTGCGCTCGTGTTCGCCGAGCTGCTCGTGCCGTGGGTGGTCGGCGCCGTACTGCAGGAGGCACTGCTCGTTGGCGTCCATTACGGCCTCGCCGGACAGGCCCACGTCGGTTCACTCGCGGTCGCGTTGCCGCTGCTGATGTTCCTCGCGGTGGTGATCGACAATCTCTCGGTCTTCCTCTTCGCGCCGAAGGGCTCGACGTCGTCGCGCGGCGGCTTCGGCGGCGGCTCACCGCTGCAGGCGTTACGACCGATCGCCTGGCTGGCGGCGGCAGTACCAGGAGCCGCGCTTTGGCGTTGCCTCTTGGGTCTGGACGTTGACCCGCGCATCGCGCTCGCCGCCGGCACCCTGCTCGACGTGGCGATCGCGGCGGGGCTCTTCGTCCTGCTCGTGCGGCTCTATGTCGGGCGCACGGTCGATGCGGCGGAGTGATCGAGAATCGTTGGCGATCGCCGCGTGGCGTCGCAGGGTGCGAACGGAGGAGCGGCTCTCGACTCTGGTCGAGGTCACGGTTCGAGCGTGAAGTCCTGCGTCGTCGTCGAACCGGCGATCAGGGTCACCGTCGCACGCTTCTGGCCAAGCGTCGGGTGGCGCAGCACGAGCGTGTACGTTCCGGGAGGGACGTTCTCGATCGTGTAGACGCCGTCGTCGCCCGTGACCGCGAAGTAGGGGTGCGGCAGCACGGCGAGCCAGCCGCTCATCCACGGGTGGACGTCCGACTTGACGTGGATGAAGTCGGGCTCGGGTTGCTCGAAGCGGAGCATCTTCGTGCGACCCTTCGGGAGCGCGAAGTTGATCTCGTCGCTGGCCTCGGTCAGGAGATGGACGTTCTCGAGGCTGGAATCGGCGTTGCAGATCTCGAGCGGCTGGCCGACTTGTACGCCGAGCACGTGCGGCTGGTAGCGGCACTGCACTGACTCGAGTCGCACCGACGCGCTCGGTGGTGCGACGGTCGCGTCGAAGTCGAGCAGTGCGAACGCCGACTCGATGGTGCGATTCGGGTTGACGACGACGTTCTCGGACAGCAGAGGAGTCGTGCGTGTTCGTGCGCAGTCGGGGCAGCCGGAGAGGTCGAGCACTCGGCGCGACGGGATCGGCCCGTTCCAGTGGACGGTCCCAGTCACGCGGCCGGAGGCGTTGGAGGGCACGGACGCGCTCGACCGGTCGCCCGACCGGCAACCGATGAGGAGTTGCACCAGCAGCGCGAGGAACGGCGCGGTCGACGCTCGCGGCCACCGGAATCGGCGATTCAATGACATCAGTTGCTCCATCGCGAGGACTCCTGACCGCAGAGTAAGGGTCGGAGACCGCGTCGGCGCGGCACTTTTCGTCGGAAGGTGTCGCGCCTAGTGTGCGGGATCGCCGCCGGCGTGATGGGACAGGGGCTGGCGTTGGCAATGTTCAGTCGCTCCGCCGGCCCGCCCGCACCAGCAGGAAGCTCGCGAAGGCGAGGAGTGCGAGCGCGGTGAAGTTCTCGTACGCAGTGGGCACTGGCAGCTCGCCGAGGCGTTTGGCGCCGCGGAAGAAGGCGTAGGCGGCGAGCAGCACGCCGGCGAGTCCAACGCCGGCGACGAAGCCCGACGCGCAGAGGACGCCTGCCTCGACGGCGTTCGCGCCACTCGCCGCGTCGGCTTCGCCGCGGACACTCCCGTCGTGCGATTCGCGCTCGCGACGCTGCGCACGCGCCTCGACGAAGCGGCGGACGCAGCCGCCGACGAAGATCGTCGTCATCGTCGAGA
>CAYRQC010000084.1:0-8380 GCA_964426265.1 uncultured Phycisphaerales bacterium
GGTCATGTCACCGCGCGAGTACTGGACCCACGCCAGCGCCTGAACCGTGGCGTCGGTGAACGCGACGGTTCTCATTGCCGTTCACTGGCTGCTTCGAGCGACTCCTCCCTTCCCCCGCAACTTGCGCGCGAGATCCTCGAACAGGCTGTCGACGACCGGCGTCACGAGCAGCGTCAGCAGCAGCGACAGCAACTGCCCGCCGATGACGACGACCGCGACGGCGCGCCGCTCCTCCGCACCCGGGCCGGTGCCGAGCGCGAGCGGGAGCATTCCCGCCACCAGCGCGAGTGTGGTCATCAAGATCGGCCGCAGTCGATCGCGATTCGCCGTGATGGTCGCTTCGAACGGCGCCATCCCTTTCGCCCGCAGTTGCCGCGTGTGGTCGATCTGCAGGATCGCGTTCTTCTTCACTACACCAAACAACACGAGGATCCCGAGCGCGGAGTAGAGATTGAGTGTGTTGCCGCTCACGTCGAGTGACCAGAGCGCGAACGGGACCGAGAGCGGCAGCGAAAGCAGGATCGTCAGCGGGTGGATCAAGCTCTCGAGTTGGCTCGCAAGGATGATGTACATCAGGACCACGCTCAGCAGGAACGCCCAGAGGAACTCCTGGAAGGTGCGTTCGAGCTCGCGGCCGCGGCCGGAGACGCGTGTCGAGTAGGTGGGGGGCAGGTGCATGTCGGTGGCGGCCTGGCGCAGGGCGGCGATCCGATCGGCGAGCGCGTAGCCGGGCGCGACCGAGGCGCGCAGCGAGACGATGCGCTGGCGATCCAGGCGATCGATGCGCGAGGCGTTGGTGGCCGGCTCGACGCGCGCGAAGCTCTCCTGGCGCAAAAGCGTGCCATCGCGGCCGGGGACGAAGAGCTCGAGGAGGCGGGTCGGGTCGTCGCGATCGCGTGGCTCGAGCCGCAGCTCGACGTCGTAGTCCTCGCCGAGCTGGCGGTCGCGGAAGCGCGACACCTCCTCCTCGCCGCCGACCATCAGGCGTAGCGCGGTCGCGACGTCGGCCACGTCGACACCGAGGTCGGCGGCGCGCTCGCGATCGAGCACGACGCGCAGCTCCGGGCGGTCGAGCCGCAGTGTGGTGTCGGGATCGGCGATGCCGCCGAGCTCCTTGGCGCGGCGGCGCAGCTCATCGCCGTAGCGCGCCAGCTCGCTCAAGTCGGGACCGAGGATCCCGAAGTCGATGTCGAAGTTGCCACCGCCGATGTTGAACGACGGGGCGTTGCGCACCGAGCAGCGCAGCTCCGGGAAGCGCGCGAGCCGGCGCCGTACCTCGGTCATCACTTCGCGCTGGCTGTAGTTGCCGTCGAAGGCGCGTTGCGGGGTGCCGTGCAGTGTTTCTCGCAGGAGCCGCCACAACGAGAAGACGCGCTCGTCGTGGGGAGCGATACGGACGTAGATATCGGCGCGGTTGACCTGGCTGAGGAAGCTGCCGCCGATGCTCGCGAGCACGGTGCGTACGCCCGGCGTCGAGCGCAGCGTCGCCTCCACTTGTTGCATCGCGCCGTCCATCGCGCCAAGGCTCGCTGCCTCAGGACCCGTGACGTTCATCTCGAACTCGGCCTCGTCGACGTCGGTCGGCGTGTACTCCTGCTTCACGCGCGCATAGAGCGGCCACGACCAGGCGATCACACCTACGGCCGCGAGCACCACCACAAACCGGAACCGCAGCGCGAGGCGCAGTAGCGCGAGATAGCCGTGTTCGAGCAGTCCGTAGAAGCCGCGCCGGGAGGTCGGTCCTGCGTGAGCCGCCCCGTTCGACTTTCGCAGCAGCCGCGCGCTCATCATCGGCGTCAGCACGAACGAGACGAGCAGGCTCACCATCACGGCCGCCGCCGCCGTGATCCCGAACTGGTAGAGGAATCGCCCCGAGATGCTCGACATGAACGAGACCGGCACGAAGATCACGGCGAGCGAGACCGTCGTCGCCATCACGGCCAGCGCGATCTCCGCCGTTCCCTCGCGCGCCGCGGCGAACGGCTCGAGGAGCTTCTCTTCGATGAAACGGAAGACGTTCTCCAGCACCACGATCGCGTCGTCGATGACGATTCCGACCATCAGCACCAGCGCGAGCATCGTCACGCTGTTCAACGTGAAGCCGAGTGCCTGCATCAGTGCGAAGCAGGCGATCGTCGAGCAGGGGATCGCGATCGCGGCGATCACCGTTGCCCGCCACGAGCGCATGAAGGCGAGCACGACGAGGCTCGCGAGCACGCTGCCGAGCACGAGGTGCAGCTCGATCTCGTGCAGCGCCGCCTCGATGTAGCGCGACTGGTCGCGGATCACTTCGAGGTGGAGGTCGGCCGGCAGCTCGGCGCGCATCCGGTCGAGCTTCGCCTTGATGGCGTCGATCACCTCGACGGTGTTGGCACCCGACTGGCGTCGCACTTCGAGCGTGATGCAGGGCCGGCCGTCGAGCCGCGCGAGCGACCGCACCTCCTTGGTGCCATCCTCGACGCGACCGATGTCGGAGAGCTTGACCGGCGAACCACCGACGGTCGCGACCACCAAGTCCTCGAACTCGCGCGGATCGACCAGTTGGCCCATCGTGCGCAGCACCGACTCGTGCGTCGCGCTGGTCACGTTGCCGCCGGGCAGCTCGGCGTTCTGGCGGCGGATCGCGTCGCGCACGGCGGTGATCGGGAGGCCGCGCGCCCGCAGTCGCGCGGCATCGATCCAGACGTTGATTGCCCGCTCCGCGCCGCCGACCAGCGTGACGTTGCCAACGCCGGTCGACCGCTCGAGCTGTGGTTTCAGGAGCTTGTCGGCGAGCTCGGTCAGCTCGCGGATCGGCCGGTCGGCGGAGAGCGCGAGCGTGATCGACGGCGTCTGGTCGTTGTCGAGTTTGCTGATGACGGGCGGATCGGTCTCGGGCGGGAGGTTGCGAATCACGGTGGCGACGCGGTCGCGGACGTCTTGCGCCGCCGACTCGAGCTCGCGCTCGAGCGCGAAGGTGAGCACGACAATCGATGTGCCGCTGGTCGAGATCGAGCGGAGCTGGTCGATCCCCTCGATCGTGTTGACCGCCTCCTCGATCTTGCGGCTCACCAGCGTCTCGACCTCTTCGGTCGCGGCGCCGGGCAGGACGGTGCGCACGGTGACGGTCGGCAGGTCGACCGACGGAAAGCGGTCGACGCGCAGTCGATGGAAGCTCGCCGCACCGAGCACGACCAGCGTCGCGATCACCATCGACGCGAAGACCGGCCGCTTGATGAAGAGGTCGATCAGCCGCTGCACGGGTGGCTCACAGCTCTTTGCTCATCGCGTGGTGCGCCGGACGCGGGGCTCATGGCGCTCGGGTCACGGTGTGACATGGACCTTGGCACCGCCGCGCAGGCTGCCAGGCGCGACGACGATCCGCTCGCCGATCTCGACGCCGGCGAGGAGTTCGGCACGCTCACCGTCGAGCCGTCCGACGATGACCGCGCGCTCGATCGCGACGCCATCGACCACGGTGAGCACGCGATCGACACCGGCGAAACGGATCAGCGCCGTCAGCGGCACGACGCGCGCCCGCGCGGTCGGATCGATCACCAGCTCCGCTTCGGCGAACGCGCCGGGACGCAGCGCATCATCGGCGTTGGCGAGCTCCGCCTCGACCAGCAGCGTCCTGCTCCGCGCATCGACCTCGGGCGAGAGCCGTGCGAGCGCGCCGTCACGAGCGCTGCCGTCCGCGAGCAGGAACTGCACCGGCTGGCCGACGCGCACCGCCGCCACGCTCCTCTCCGGCACGTGCAGCCGCAGCCGCACCGGATCGAACCGGACCATCCGCACGAGGGGCGCGCCGACCGCGAGGAACTCGCCGCGGTCGGCGAGACGCGCCGCGACGGCGCCATCGAACGGCGCGACGATCGTGGCGTCGGCGAGCTGCTGCTCTGCGATCGCCAGATCGGCGCGGCGTTGGGCGAGCTGCGCCCGCCGGTTCTCGCACTCCTCGTGGGCGTCCTGCAACCGGCTCTCGGCGATCAGCTCGCGCGCTCGCTCGGCGTCGAGCGCCGCCTGCGCCCCGACTCCCTTGTCGGCGAGCTGCTCGGCACGCGTCCGCTCGCGCACCGCTTCGTCGAGTTCGGCCTTCGCGCCGCGCACGAGCGCGGTCGACTCCGGATCGACCGCATCGGAGTCGCCGGTGTCGGATGTGGCGCTGCTCGATGGGTCCGCGTTGCTTGGGTCCTTGGCCGCCAGCCCGAGTCGCGCCCGCGCCGCCAGCAACGCCGCGTTCGCCTGCGCAACCCGCAGCTCGAAGTCGCGCGTCTCGATCCGTGCGAGCGGCTCCCCGGCCTTGACGCGCGTGCCGACATCGACGTCGATCGTTGCGAGGCGGCCGGCCACCTTGGTCGCGAGCGTCGCCTCCTCGAATGCGGCGAGCTCGCCGGTCACCCGCAGCGTGCGCGGCCACACCTCGTCGCGGACGGATGCCAGCTCCACGGTTCGCAGTGCGCTCGGATCGGCGGTGCCTTCGCCGTTCACTCCAGCGATCGACGACGCCGGGCTCTTGTTGCAAGCGCCGAAGAGGGCGAGCGCACCGGTGGCGAGATGAGCGGCGAGCAGTCGCCAAAGCGGTCGCGGCACGAGGGGTTTCCTGGAAGCGAGGCGCGGTGGTTCGCGCGCAAACGGGGCGCGAGCGGCGCGCGATGCTACGTCACGCGGCCGGCAGATCGACGGGACGACCCGTTCGCTCCACCGCAGCTCGAGCGGCGGTCTGCGCGCGCCAGCTCACCGCTCGTCGGGCTCACTGGCGAGCTCGTTGGCGAATGCGGCGAGTGCGGCGGAGAGCTGAGCGGTGAGCGCCGCGGGGCCGGCAGCTCGAAATAGCCATGCGCGAGAGCGGCCGCCTCGAACCGTGCGAGCTCGCGGTAGGCGTTCGCGTCGAGCAGCTCGGCGCCGCCGATCAGGAGCTGCTCGCGCGCCTCGGCGAGGCTCGCGTCGGCGAGTGCGCCTCGCAGCGCCGCGCGCAGCTGCGCGATCAGCGCGGGTGACGTGCGCGCCGACGTGACGTAGGGGGGCGCCAGCGCGAGCTCCGTATGGGTGAGCACGCGCAGCCCCGAGAGCAGATGCGGCCGCACCCGCCGGCAAAGCTCGAGCACGATCACGTCCACGCACGCCACATCGGCCGCCCGCGTGGCCACCATCTCGAGGCTGGTGACGTGATCGCCGCTGACGCGGACGGCGCCAAAGAAGCGGCCGTCGCGCGCGAGTGGGGCGATCAACGGTCGCAGCGCATTGGTGCCGGAATGCGAGGCCGCCTCGTTGATGGCGCAGACGCTGCCGCGCAGCTCTTCGAGCCGCTCGATCGAGCGGTCGTCACGCACCAGGACGGCACTGCGGTACGACGCCCCCTCGCAGCCCGGAGCGTCGTAACGCGGCGTCGCGACGACCGCGAGGTCCGCGGCCGCGTCGTAGAGCACGTCGTAGCCGCAGGCCTGGCTCCAGAGCAGGTTCGGCGCCTGCCACTGCTCGATGTGGTCCTGTTCGCGGTCGAGTTGGAGAGGGACTTCGTCGATGCCAGCGCGGGCGAGATGGAGAGCGAGGCCCTCCCACCACGCGTCCGTCGCGCTCTCGAGCTCGGCGAAGTCGTACCAGGGCAGATTGGCGATGTACATCGATGGCGGAGATTTGACGTCCCGATGGCGTTCCCGTAAAGACGTAGCTCCTTTCGTCCAGATCCGGAACTTTCGTGAACGCACCCGAGCGAGCCCGCCGCCTGCGCCAAGCCTTCGGGGCCGTCCGCGCCGTGACGCAGTCGCTTGCCGAGCGGCTCGGGCCCGAGGACCAGTGCGTCCAGTCGATGGCCGAGGCGAGCCCGACCAAGTGGCACCTGGCCCACACGACCTGGTTCTTCGAGGAGTTCGTGCTGGCGCGCCTCGATCCCGACGCGCGGCGCTTCGACCCGAGCTACGCGTTCCTCTTCAACTCCTACTACCAAGCGGTCGGCCCGCGCGTGCCGCGCGCGACACGCGGGTTGCTCACGCGACCGACGGTGGAGGAGGTGCGCCGCTATCGGCAGGCAGTGGACGAGCGGATCGTGCGGCTGCTCGACGCGCCGCCGGCGAGTGAGCGGATCGACGCACCGTTGGACGCGCTGCTCGATCTAGTCGAGCTCGGACTCCACCACGAGCAGCAGCACCAGGAGCTGTTGCTCACCGACATCAAGCACCTCTTCTTCTCGAGCCCGCTGCGGCCGAGCTACGCAAGTGGTGCAGCAGTGGTCGCGAGTGGCAATCCACCGGCGAGTCGCGACCCGCCACACGTTGTTTGGCTCGAGCACGGCGGCGGGTTGCACGAGATCGGCCATGCCGGTGGCGCCTTCGCCTACGACAACGAGGCGCCGCGCCATCCGGTCTTCCTGCAACCGTTTCGCCTCGCGTCTCGCCTCGTCACCAACGGCGAGTTCGCGCGCTTCGTCGCGGACCGCGGCTACGAGCGCCCACAGCTCTGGCTGAGCGACGGCTTCGATTGGATCACCACGAACCGGCTGCGCGCTCCGATCTACTGGAGCGACGGGGGCGGCCAGTGGCGCGAGTTCACCCTGCACGGGATGCAACCGCTCGCGCTCGATGCGCCGGTCTGCCACGTCAGCTTTTTCGAGGCCGACGCCTACGCGCGGTGGGCCGACGCCCGCTTGCCGACCGAGGCGGAGTGGGAGGTCGCGGTCGGTGCGACACCGATCACGGGAAACCTGCTGGAGAGCGGACGTCTGCACCCGCAGTTGGCGCGAGCACCCGCCGGCGACGATCTCGTGCAGCCCTTCGGCGACGTCTGGCAGTGGACCGCGAGCCCCTACGTCGGCTATCCGGGGTACCGTCCGCCGGCGGGTGCGGTCGGCGAGTACAACGGCAAGTTCATGTCCAACCAGTACGTGCTGCGCGGCGGCTCCTGCCTCACGCCGCAGTCGCACCTGCGCGTCACCTATCGCAACTTCTTTCCGGCGACGGCGCGTTGGCAGATGACGGGGCTGCGACTCGCGGCGGACTTGTGATCGATTCGTGACCTGACCGAAGAATGACGTGTAGTCATTGGAAGAACGCCAACGCACGGGAGTCTGCGACGTTGAGAGGCGTTGAAAGACGTCGAGACTCGGCCGGCCGCCCCGCCAGCGGCTCCGTATCGAAGGGGATGACACTCGTGAAGCCGTTCGTCGTTGCTGCCCTGGTGGTGGCGTGGTTCAGCGGAGCTGGCGTCTTTGGAGCTGGAATCTCAAACGTCGTCGCGCAGAAAGCAGCATCGGCCTCGCCACCGTCCATCGCGCCGGCGCAGGCGTTCTGGGCCAAGTGGGCGGCCGATCGCAAGTACGAGTTCATTCCGACCAAGAGCCGGCAACTGCTGTTGATGATTCCGCAGGAGCGGTCGCACAGCGAACGGGCACTCGAGTTGGTCGAGCAGGCGCTGGCGCGCGTCGACGCGATCCTGCCCTCGCCCGCGACGGCTCCTTCGACATCCACCGTCGAGACCTGGGGTGCCGACGATCGCCCGCTCGAAACGGACACGATCATCCTGGGTGTCTTTCGCAAGCCGGCGGAGTTTGCCGTCGCGCTCGACCAGCTCGGCGATGCCTATCCCTACCTCGAGAGCTGGATCACCAAGGCGCGCACCGAGCCGGGTTGCATCCTCGAGCGCCCGCTGTTCGGCGCCTGCGTCGACAACGTACCGGGCATGGAGGAGTGGAACCCCGACAACGAGCTGGTGCATCGGGCCGCCCAACTCGCCATGTTGCGCCGCTTCGGCCGCCAGCCGGTTTGGGTCGCGCTCGGCGTCGGCTGGAACGTCGAGTTCGATGTCCTGAAGAACATCTACTGCTTCCCGTGGCGCAACAGCTTCGTCTGGGCCACCGAGCACGGAGGTTGGGAGAGCGACCTGCGGCGCGGCTTCACCAAGCGGGAGGACCGACCGCTCGCCATCTCAGAGCTGGCGGGCGTCAAGCGCGGCGGCTTCGCACTGGAGGGTGCGGCGCTCTCATGGGGCACCATGCGCTTCCTGGTGCAGAACTACCCCAAGGAGCTGCCGCCGCTGCTGCTCGAGTTCAACGCACTGCGCGAGAAGCTCGGCAAGGTGAAGACCGCCGACGGCAAAGGTTGGACGATGGCCGCGGAGTTCGAGGTGCCGGCCGCCGAGCAGCTCGCGGCACTCGACCGCCTGATCGCGCCAAAGGTCCTAGATCAGGTTTCCGAGTGGTTCCGGGTCGGCAAGAAGTTCAAGAAACCGGTCGCCAAGAGCGTCGGTGTCAGCACCGAGTTGGTGTCATACAACTGGACGATGAGCGTCTCATCGCGACGCAGCACACCGTCGGGCAGGTCTTCGCCCGGATCGAGAATGCAGTCGCCGTCGGACTCCTCGGCGGGCTGGAGCACGCCGTCGCCGCGCGGGTCTTTCATCTTCACCG
>CAYRQC010000085.1:0-5526 GCA_964426265.1 uncultured Phycisphaerales bacterium
GCGTCGGCCTCGTTCGGCGCGTCGGTCGCGACCGCCGGCGACGTGAACGGGGACGGCTACAGCGACGTGATCGTCGGGGCCTACCAGTTCGACAACGGTCAGACCGACGAAGGCGCGGTGTTTGTCTACCTCGGCTCGACCTCCGGCCTGGCAACGACCGCGGCCTGGACCGCCGAGAGCGACGTCGCCACCGGATGGTTCGGATTCGCGGTCGCGAGCGCCGGCGACGTGAACGACGATGGTTACGGGGCGTCATCGTCGGTGCCAGGAAGGTGAACGGGGGTCAAACCGGCGAGGGACGGGCCTATGTCTTCCACGGCTCGGCATCCGGCCTCGCAACCACCGCAGCGTGGACCGCCGAGAGCAACCAGGCCTCTGCGTTCTTTGGCAGCTCGGTCGCGGGCACCGGTGACGTGAACGGAGACGGCTTCGGCGACGTGATCGTCGGTGCCCCGAACTTCGACGATGGCCAGATCGCCGAGGGGCGCGCATTCGTCTATCTCGGTTCATCCTCCGGCCTCGCGACGATGGCCGACTGGACCGCCGAGAGTGACCAGTTCAGGGCGGAGTTCGGCGCCGCGGTCGCGAGCGCCGGCGACGTGAACGCAGACGGCTACAGCGACGTGATCGTCGGCGCGTTCTACTTCGACCACGGCGAGTCTGCGGAGGGGCGGGCCTTCATCTATCTCGGCGCGGCCTCCGGCCTGGCGACGAGCGCGGCCTGGACCGCCGAGGGACGGGCCTTCGTCTACCTCGGCAACCAGGGATACGGCGGCTGGACGCAAGCCTCGCAGCAGCGCCTCTCCACCGATGCGGCACCCATCGCCCTCCTTGGCGAGTCGAGTTCGCAGCGGTACTTCCGCATCCGTGTGGGCTTCGAGAGCACTCTCGCTGGTTTCCAATGGGCATCGCCGCAGCCGCCGAAGGCGCGTCTCGAGTGGGAGGTGGTCGGGCTCGGTGACCGGTTCGAAGGGAGCTCGATCCAATGGGGGCGATTCGAGCCGCTCGCGCGGGCGCCGCTGACCTTCAACGAGCTGGCGCATTTTCCCATTTCACCGCCGGGTTCCTCCGCGCCCGGTAGTGATCCAAAGCGGCTCTGCAAGTGGCGTGTCCGCGTGCGCACCAACAACCCGCTGTTCCCCGTGACGCCGTGGGTCTCGATGCCGGGCAACAACGTGACGGAGAGCAAGCTGCGGCCGCTCGAGGGTGTGCGATCGAAATGACAGTCGAGTCGTTTCACGCCCGTAGCAAGACGAGTGACCAAGCGGGTCGATGCGACCGGTGACGATGCGCAGTCGCGGTCGATCGGCTCCGGGGCGACCCGATCTTGTCCGGCAACCACGCCCTCGAGACCCTCACCGATTCACTTGGTCCGGTCCGGAGAGTTGGGCTGGAAACGAACGGAGGGAAACACGAACGCGCCCTCCTTTCGCCGCAGCCGGATCAATCGTCGTCGTTCCGCCTCGGGGATCAGCTTCTCCTGGAGGTTCGCGGGGGCTTCATTGAGCGCGGGGAAGCGGTAGGCATACCCGCCGAAGCCGGGCTCAGTGCGCTCGCGCTTCGACTTGTTGCACCCCTCGCACAAGACGATGGCGTTGGCCGGTATCCCGGGCCCGCCTCGGCTCGCGGCCTCGATGTGGTCAAGCTGAAAGTACGTTCGATTGGAATTGCAGAAGAAGCACCACTCGCACCAGTAACAGTTCGGCGTAGGGGAACGTCGCTGGTTGTCAAGGAACGCGGCATCTCGAACCGCGGCGGGGAACTCGTCTCGCGCGTACCGGTCCGGCTTGTCCGTTGCCACAACACACCCTCCGTTGTTGGCCTCGGGGCGGCAACACTCGATTGCTGAAGTGTATCAAGAGGCTCACTTCCTCATGCCGCCACCTCAGCCGCGCGCGCCCGCGACGTACGCCGCGGTGATCGGCTCGCGCGGGGCGCTGAAGAATGCGCCAGTGGGGGCGTGCTCGACGAGGCGGCCGGCGTCGCCGTCGTACCAGAACAGGGCGACCTGATCGGCGAGACGACGCGCCTGCGCCAGCTCGTGAGTCACGAGGACGATCGTCGTTCGGCCACGCAGGCGCAGGAGCGACTCTTCGACTACCGCGGCGGCGAGTGGGTCGAGGGAACTGCACGGCTCGTCGAGCAGCAACACCTCCGGCTCGAGCACCAGCGCACGCGCGAGGCAGAGCCGCTGCTGCTGACCGCCGGAGAGCGCGAGCGCGCTCTCGTCGAGGCGGTCGCGTACCTCGTTCCAGAGGCCGACTTCGACCAGCGCCCGCTCGATCCGCGCGGCGCGCTCGGCGCGATCACCGAGGTGATGCTCGCGGAGCGGCAGGTCGAGGTTCTTGCGGATCGAGAAGGCGAAGGGCTGCGGGCGTTGGAAGAGCATCCCGACGCGGCGGCGGAGCGCCGTGACGTCGGTCCCGGGCGCGCGCACGTCGTCGCCTCCGATTCGGAGCGTGCCGCGCACGGCTGAGCCGGGGATGAGGTCGATCAGGCGATTCATGCAGTGCAACACGCTCGTCTTGCCACAGCCCGACGGGCCGACGATCGCAGTCGTCGAGCCGGCGGGGATCGCGAGCGTGACGTCGCGCACGGCTGGCCGCTCACCGTAGTCGATGCCGAGGGCGTCGAGCTCGATCGTCGCACCGTTCATGAGCGCGCTTTCGTCGGAGATGCGTTCATCGTCGTCTTCGCGAGCCGCCCGCCGCCCCGGCGCGCGCTCCCTGGCCACCCGCTGCCCGCCCGCGTCCGGCCGAGCAGTGCGATCCCCATGCGCGCCGCGAGGTTGATCGCCAGCACCAGCAGCAAGAGCAACAGCGCCGACGCGCACGCGTTGGCATCGCCACCCGCGACGTTCATCGCGAGGTCGTAGACGTGGACCGAGAGCGCGCGCCCGGAGTCGAGCAGGGAGCTTGGCATGCGATCGACGTAGCCGCTGGTGAGGACGAGCGCCGCGGTCTCGGCGAGAGCGCGCGCCACACCGAGCACCGTGCCCGCGATCAGCGCCGGTGCAGCGGCGGGCAGCAGCACGTACAGCACGGTCGTCGCTCGCGAGAGGCCGGCGGCGGCGGCGGCTTGCCGTTGTTCGAACGCGACGGCGCGCAGCCCTTCGTCGGCGGCGCGCAGCATCAGCGGTAGCACCATGCAGGCGAGCGTGAGCCCGCCCGCCAGCAGTGAGAAGCCGAGCCCGAGCGCTCGACAGAAGAGCGCGTTGCCGAAGAGGCCGAAGACGATCGACGGCACGCCGCCGAGAACGTCGAGGCTCGCGCGGACGGCGGCCACGGCACGCGGTGTCGAGCGTTCCGCGCCATCGAGGAAGAGCGCGCAGAGCAACGCGAGCGGCGCCGCGACGGCGAGCGCGATCACCACCAGCAGCAGCGTCGAGACGAGGATCGGGGCGATGCCGCCGGCGCGTCCGGCGTCGCTCGGCAAGTCGACCAGGAAGTGCCACGAGAGGTGCGCGCCGCCGCGGCGAACGAGGTCACCGACCAGCAACCCGAAGAGCGCCACGACGAGCCCGGCGCCGCTCCACGCCGCCGCCGCGACGAGCCGCTCGCGCATGCCTGAGCCTGCCGCCAGCTCACGCACCAGTGAGCCTCGGCCGCGCATGCCCCGCGACCACCAGCACCGCCACCGCCGCCAACAACACGAGCCCGCTCACGAACAGCGCCGAACGGTGGGTTCCGAGTGCATACGCCATCTCGAGCGCGATGTTCGCGGTGAGCGGTCGCACCGGTTTCCAGAGGTTCGTCGGCCACTGCACGACGTTGCCACAGACCATCAGCACGGCCATCGTCTCGCCGAGCGCGCGGCCCATCGCCACGAGCCCGGCCGATCGCACACCGCGACGCGCCGCCGGCAACACCACGCACCAGAGCGTCGTCGCGCGCCCAAAGCCGAGCGCCGCCGCCGTCGCGACCTGCGCGCGCGGCACGGCGACCAGGGCCGCCTCGGCGAGCAGCGTCACGGTCGGCAGCACCATCAGCGCCAGGATCAGGATCGCGGCGAGCAGCGAGGCTCCCGGCGGATGGAGCTGCACGAGCCACGGCACCAACGTCACCAGCCCGAAGAAGCCGTAGACGACCGAGGGCACGGCGGCCAGCAGCTCGATCAAGGTCCGCACGACGCGTGCGACTCCGGGCGGTCCATAGGCGTGCAGGAAAACCGCCATCGCCACGCCGAGTGGCAGTGCCAGCAACAGCGCGCCGCCCGCCGCGAAGAGGCTCGCGAGCAGCATCGGCGCCAGGTTGAACCGGCCGCTGCTCGGGTGCCACGACGGGTCGGTGAAGAAGCGCGCGACGCCGATCGCCCGCAATGCCGGCAGGCTCTCGCCGGCCACGAACGCGGTCACCAGCACCACGATCGCACCGGAAAGCAGCGCTGCCGTCGCGGTCAGCCCCGCCAGCAACCGGTCACGGGACGATCGGGACAAAGAACTGCCCTTCGATGAGGTCGGTGACGGCGGTCGATTGCGCGAAGTCGATGAACTCCTTCGCGAGCCCGGTTGGCGCGCCCTTGGTGACGAGATTGAGCGGCCGTTGGATCGGGAAGCTGCCGTCCAGTACGGCCGCGAGGCTCGGCTGGATGTGGTCGAGCGGCAGCATGCGGATCGGCGTACCGTGCTCGATCTCGTACTGCGCCGAGCCGATCGAGACGTAGCCGATCGCGTTCGCGTTGCCGGCCACCGTCTTGATCGCTTGCGCGTTGTCGCCGATCACGACGTCCGCCTGCACGTCGGTCGCCTGCAGCTTGAAGTGCTGGAGGAAGAGCTCGAGGGTCGAGCGCCCCTCGGCCTTGTTGACGACGGTGATCGGGGCGTCGGCGCCGCCGAACGCGCTCCAGCGCTTCGACGTGCCTTGGTAGATCGCGACGATCTGGTCGCGCGTCAGCTCGGGGACGTGGTTGGTGGCGTGGACGATGATCGCGATCCCGTCGAGCGCGATCGTGTGAGGGGTCAAGCCTTGCTCGTCGGCCTTCAGCGCGCGCGACGCCATCCCGATCTCGGCGACGCCGCTGCGAGCGTCGGAGATGCCGCGTCCCGAGCCGCCGCTTTGCACGTCGATGCGTACCTCGGGGTGGAGCGACTCGAAGCGCTTCGCGATCTCGGCGGCGAGCGGCGCGATCGTGCTCGAACCGGTGATCGAGAGCTTCGACTTGGCGGCGGCGCTCTTCGTGCAGCCAGCCGCAAGAAGCGCTGCCGAGAACGACAGCACGACCATCCCGACGATCCGCGCGAGCGGCGAGGAACCGCGTTGGGCGGGGCGTTGCGGGGCGCGGCCCGTCGAGGGCGTCAAGGGAATCGGCGCCGCGGTGGCGACGACGGCGTCGGCGCCGCGGGCGGGCGCCCCGAACGAGAGCTGGCAGCAGCCGAGGTCGATCGCCGAGCGATTCGCCGGCAGTTGGACGCTCGGCGCCATGCGGTAGAGGACGCCCTTTCCCGCGCGCTCCGCCTCGACGAGCGCCGCCTCGCGCAGCACCGCGAGGTGGTGGGAGAGGAGGCTCTGGTCGATGCCAAGCGGCGCT
>CAYRQC010000086.1:0-11564 GCA_964426265.1 uncultured Phycisphaerales bacterium
CTTGCTCGAGCGGATGCGAGTCAGGCTGCGACGCGGTTGGCTGGCGGCGCGCGCGCGCCTGGCGCGACCGCGCGTCCTTGCGGCGGCGCGGCGCGCCGGGCCGGGGCTCTTCCGAGTCGTGGTGCCGCCGCGCGTGCTCGACACCTACGAGGAGACGGCCGAGGCGATCGCCGACGCGTTGCGGGCGCTCGGCCGCGAGGCGGTGGTCGACTATGTCGATGCATTGGACGAGGTGGCACCACTGCGACCTGGCGACCGAGTCATCGTCTTCGGGGCGCACCGCTATCCACCGTGGCGTCCGCCGGCCGGAGTGCTGCTGGTCGGTGTGAATGTCGAGCAGTATCCGGTCGGCTGGTCACCCGCGAGGACGGTCGTCGATCGAACGGGCAATCGCGCCGGAGATCCGATCGCCGATCCGCCGAGTGATCATTCGCTTGATCACATGGCGAAGACCGATCGGTTCCTCGCCAGTTGCGACCTCATCCTCGAGTGCAATGAGTGTTTGCTGGCCGAGTCGCGAGCGCTCGGCCGGCCGGCGGCGGGGGTACTGCCGTTCGCCTACACACCGCGATTCGAGGCGGGGCTCGCGCTTGCCGATTCGGCTCGCACTGCCTCACCCCACCCGACCTCCCCACACACTGTTTCATCACCGACCGCTTCACTACACACTGTGTCGTACGACATCGCCTTCCTCGGCCGGCCCGGCGACGGCCGGCGCACGGAGGCATTGGCGCGGCTCGCGCGCGAGTTTCGGCTCGCTCCTTCGACCGTCGCTTGGGGACGGCGGCGCAGCGAGTTCCTGCGCTCGGCGGCCATCCAGCTCAATCTCCACCAGGGCGAGAAGCCGGTGCTGGAGAGCCACCGTTTTGCGCTCTGCCTAGCGCATGGTGCCTTCGTGTTGAGCGAGCCGCTGCCGCCCGGCGCGCCGTTCCGCGACGGCGTCCATCACGCGGAGGCGCCGCTCACCGAGTTCACCACGGCGATCCGCCATTGGCTCGCGAAACCGGACGAGCGCGCACGGATCGCCGCCGAAGGACGGCGGTTCCTGCGCGAGGAGTACACGTTCGAGCGTGCGCTCGTGCGGCTGCTGCCGGTGCTCGATGCAGCGTCGATCAAGGCAGGAACGGGTCCCTGACACTCCGCGGAAGGTCCACCCGCTCGCCCACTTTCGGCGGCGGTTGATGGACGAGGCGCTCGCCGTCGTAGAGCAGGAAGCGCCAGTGCGGATCGTCGAGTGAGCTGCCGAGATCGACTTCGATGTGGCGCAGGTTGCCTTCGTGGTCGGGAGTGCCGCGGACCGTGAACCAATGAGTGGTCCAGACGCGCGGCTCACCGGGCTCGAGGGTGTGGGTCTGGTAGACACTCTCCATTGGCAAGCTCAGGAATGGCTCGTCGCACGACTCGAGCGCAAAGTGCGTTGCGTCCAACCGTTCCCACGTCAGGGCCCGCTGGCCGCCTTGCAGCGCGTGGAAGCGCACGTCATCGCTGCCGCCGAGGAGGAGCCACGCCGACAGCGGGCCGAGCCCGAGCAGCGAAGTCGGTGACGCCTGGAGGACGATGGCGTGGCGCACACCGAGGTCGGCGGGGCCGACGTCGGCGGTGCGAATGACGCGGCGCAGGAGTCCGCATGAATGGGCCAAGGCTGCAGCGAGGCCGAAGACCATCAACGCGGAGAGCAACGTCGACGTGGTCGCGATCGTCCAAGCGAAGCGTCGTTCGCCATTGCGCGCGAGCGGCGTCGCCGACTTCGGCAGGACTTGCAGCAAGAAGAGCGCGAGCAACGGCGCCCACGCGAGCATCGGCGTGAACAGCAGGCGATCCGACGGCGGCGCACCGGATTGTGGCAACAGCGCGAGCGCACCCCAGGTCAGCAAGAGGCCGGCGCGTGGCACATTCCACAGCCGGCGCGCGAGGAACCAGACGACTACCGCGCCGAGCAGGGTTGCGGTGACCACGATTGGCCAGAAGCTCGCAGGCTCGATCGCGAGCAGGTCGATGGGAAAGGGCGACACGGCCGCGATCGGCGCGCAGGCGAACAGCGTCGCCGTCCGGAAGATGAACTCGCCCGGGCTGGTCCACGGCATGGGATAGAAGAGGACATTGGAGCCGAAGCCAGTGGTGGCGTACGCGGCGAGGTAGGCGGCGGCGAGGACGGCGCTGGCGCCTGCTGCGAAGGTGAAGAAGTGCCGTTGCGTTGGCGACTGCGCTGGTGGTGACTGCACCAGCGGCGACTGCACTGGCTGCAGAGGCAACTGTGGATCCGTCAGCGGAGGCGAACTCTGAACAGGTCGCTGCTCCGGCCGTTGGAGTGCCCACAGGAAGAGCAGCGCCAGCAGCGCGAAGACATGTAGCCCCGACTCCTTGGCGCCCACCGCGGCGATGGCGAGCGCCAGCGTGGTCACCAGACGATGGACGGCTGGTCGCTCGATCGTGCAAAGCGCTGCATGGAGGGCGAGCACGGCGAAGAGGCCTTCCAGCAAGGGGTTCCGATTGGAGATCCAGCCGACCGGCATCATCGCGCCGTTGTCAGCGGCGACGATCACCAAGGCCAGCAACGCGCCGTCTTGCGAAAGGCCGAGCTTCCGGTAGAGACGCCACGCCGCGAGCAGCAGGAGCGCGAAGAGCGCGAGACTCATTGCGTGGCCCGCGAACGGAGAGGCGCCGAACAGCGCGTGGTCGAGCCAGAGTGACAGGCTCGTCAATGGACGAAAGAAGCGCACCTTCCAGTCGCGATCGATCCACCACGGGAACGCCCCGCTTTCCGCCGTCAGCGCTGGCGCCTCCGTGAACGTGCCGAAGTCGTAGAGGCTCCACGGCTTCCAGGTCGGGCTCTCGATCCGGCCGTCGAGGACGAGCTGCGCGCCGAAATCGTCCGCCAAGTAGCCGGCGCTGAGGCTCGGCGCATGGAGGCAGAGTGCGAGCGTGATCACCAGCGCGATGCGGCGCGCGACGCTCGGCTCGCGGATCGCCTCAGAGCCACTCGATCTCATCGCGTTGGCCATTCCGACATCTTCACCGATCGCGGTCGATCACGGCCGGCCGCCTCCGGTCACGTCGTCCGCGGCACTACGGCAACGATTGACCGAGCCGTGCAGGCTCGTCACCGCCAGGCCGCGAATGTTCGTCCGTTTCGCGTGCCGCTCGCAAGTCGGCGTTTCAGCACGCCCCGCCGATCGCCGAAGCGGTGCCCCGATGCCGCGTGGGGACGCGGTACAGCTCGACGAAACAACTGGGGTAGGAAACCAAATGGACGGTCGTCAGGAAACCGCCTTCGGGCGGAGTTCGTGGGTCACGTGGGTCACGACGCTCTGCTTCGCGGGCGTCACCACTCTCGCCGCTTGTGGCGGCGGAGGCGGTGGAGGCGGCGGGGACAGTCCGGCGAGCGCGGTCTCGACCGCAGCTCCGTCCGCGTCGCTGACGTCGATCACGGTGACGCCGACCACCGGCCTCGCCTCCGATGGCGTCGATGACGCGACGATCGTCGTGATCGTGCGCGATGAAGATGGCTACGTGATGCCGGATGTGGAGGTCGTCGTCTCGGCGACCGGCACGGGCAACGTGATCACGCAGCCGGCGAACCTCTCGAGTGCCCTTGGTGCCGTCTCGGCGGCGATCGCATCGACGGTCGCGGGCGTCAAGACGCTCACCATCACGCTCGACCCCGATGGCGACAACGTGGCTTGTGCCACGCAGCCGGTCGTACGTTTCGGGTCGCGCGCAGAGATTGCGGACGTGGGGCGCTTCGTCGACATCGATGGCAACGGCATCGCCGACGCGGGCGACACGCTCACGATCAGCTTCAACGACGACGTCTCGGTCGGCAGCAGCGACGCGAGTGCGCTCGCGATGGCCGTCACCGGGGACTCGCTCGGCACCGGCGCGAGCATGGCGGACGGGCCGGCGAGCAACGAGATCACGATCACCCTCGGCGCCGATCCGGTGGTGCGAACGCGCCAGCTCTTCGACGAGGGCAACCTCGCCGCCGGCGCGCCGTCCGGGATCGACGTCAGCAGCTCGATCACCACCGGAGCGATCGTCGACGGGACGAGCGGCCAGACGGCGGTGGCGTCGACTCCGGTCGACCTCTACGCCGGCTTCGCGCTGCTCGACACTGGCGTTGCCAACCACAAGAGCCTGTTCCACGCGGCCGAGGACGTCGACAACGACGGGGACCTCGATCTCCTCTCGATCGACTATCTCGGCGACGTCGGCTGCTTCACCAATGACGGCAGCGGCGTCTTCACCGACAGCACGCAGGATCTCGGTGATGGCACCTGTGCGGTGTTCGGGGATGTCGACAGCGATGGTGACCTCGACCTCGTGGTCGGGCGCGACGACGACAGCGACAGCCTCTACCTGAACGACGGCAGCGGGACCTTCACGCTCTCATCGGAGGTGCTCGGTAGCTACTCCACGCGGGCGGTGGTCCTCGACGATCTCGACAGCGACGGCGACCTCGACCTGCTCGAAGGCTGCCTCACCGATGACGACCACGTCTATCTCAACGACGGCACCGGCGACTTCACCGAGACGCTGGCGTCGAATGCGTCGGGTGGCGTGGCCGAGATCCGGACCGGCGACCTCGACCTCGACGGCGACATCGACTACGTCGCCTGCGGGCTGATGACCGGCGTCGCGGTCTGGCTGAACGACGGCAGCGGCGCCTTCACGGCCGGCACGTCGATCGGCAGCTCGATCTTCGAGGCGATCGACCTCTACGACTACGACTTCGACAGCGACCTCGACGTGGCGGTCGCCGAGAGCGGCGAGCCGATCACGGTCTTCGAGAACGATGGCGCCGCGAGCTTCACGGCGACCAGCCTGGCGCTCGGCGAGAACAACGCCCACGAGCTCTTCTTCACCGACTACGACGGCGACGGCGACGCCGACCTGCTGTGTGGTTGTGATTCCGGATTGGTCGTCTTCGATGGCGACGGGCTCGGTGATCTCGAGGCGACCGGCATCGCGTACGCCGGCCACGAGATCGACACGATGTATGTCGCCGACTTCGATGGTGACGGTGATCCCGACGTGGTCGCCGGCAACGTCGGAGAGACGGACGAGGTCCACGAGTGCTCGCGCACCGGAACCTACGGCCCGCCGACCTACAGCTACTCCGGCGTGGCGCTCGGCACGAACGACACGCGGGCGCTCGTCACGGGCGACCTCGACGGCGACCGCGACCTCGACTTCATCGAGGGCGTTGCGGGCGATGCCTGCGTCGTGTGGCTCGGCGACGGCACGGGCGACTTCGTGCAGGACTCGGCCTTCGGCGTGGCCGCCACCACGAGCCTCGCGCTCGGTGACCTCGATGGCGACGGCGACCTCGACCTCGTGCAAGGCGTCGGCACCGCCGGCATGAGCGAGATCTGGCTGAACGACGGCGGCGGCGACTTCAGCACGAGCGGCCAGACGATCGGTCCCTACGACACGACGTCGGTGGCGCTCGGCGACCTCGACGCCGACGGTGATCTCGACCTCGTGATGGGCGTCGACTCCGCCGCGAACCTCGTCTACCTCAACGACGGTTCAGCCACGTTCACCGACACGGCACAGGCGCTCGGCACTGCCGCGACCGCGCAGTTGATCCTCGGTGACGTCGACGCCGACGGCGACCTCGACATGGTCGAAGCCGTGGCCGACAACGGTGACGAGACCGTCTGGATCAACGACGGCACCGGCACCTTCATGGCCGGCGACGTCTTCGCCGGTGGCAACGCGATTTGCGCCGCCTTCGTCGACGTCGACGGCGACTACGACCTCGACGTGATCATCGGCTGCTTCGGCAACGGCGACAGTTGCTTCCTGAACGACGGCGCCGGGGACTTCGAGACCAGCGGCCAGACCATCGGCTCGGCGCACTCACGCCACCTGGCCGTGGCCGACCTCGACTTCGACGGCGACCTCGACTATCTCGCCGCCGCGGACGACGCCGCCGGCATCTACATCCGCTTGAACGACGGCACCGGCACCTTCACCGAAGCCGCCAACGCCGGCACCGGTTCGAGCTTCGACCTGATCATCGACGACCTCGACGACGACGGCGACCTCGACCTGATCGAAGGCAACAGCGGCACCGCCCCGATCAAGGTGCTCTTGCACGACTGAGAGCGTGAGCAGGAATCGCGGACCGAGCCAGACGAAGCGCCGCGCCCGCCTGGCAAGGCGCGCCGTCGATCCGTATCAACCGGAGAGATACGGAGAGGAGGCGCAACGCCGCCAGGCGGGATGCGCCGCGAGTCTGGCGACGGGAGCGGTTTCTGCTCAAGCTCTAAACCGCGACCTCCCCCAAGGACTCCCAAGTCCTGCCCCGGACCAGCGCCGTCTCGCGGCCGTCCGGCCCTGACGGAAGCGCGGGTGGCTGCACCGCCGCAGCCACCCGCGCGACCGTTTTGTTGTGGCTTGGTGGAGCGACGGCAGAAGCGGAGTAGTAGCAACTCTCCGACAATTGCTGACGAGACACGTCGAATCGTCAGTATCCGAAGACGAGCTTCAATCCCGCGCTCGCGGACAGTCCCTTCGCGGCGCCAGAGTCGATCATCAGCGTTTGCGCAAAAATCTCCAGCCCGCAGAGCGTTGGGTCGTCGTCGAGGTACTCCGAGACCGTCATCTCGCCTGCCGGGAGCGACAGCGAGATGGTGTTCGACACGAGGACCAACAGGTCGGCGCCTTGCTGCAACGGTATCGACGCCCGCTGATCCCCGCTGATCTCCGACCAGCAGGTAGGCGAGCGTCGTCGTCGTGGCGGAGTTCCCTACGTAACGTTCAGCGTCGTGCCGAGCACCGGCAGGGCCTGTGCAGTGAGACCTGGAACAAGGAGTGTGCTGGGGAAGCCGGCTCCGTAGTTCGACCAGGAAGCGCTTCCACCACAGTGGTAGTTGAGACGAAACACGGTCTCGGCCCCGGCATCGCCGCATCGGCGGTCGTGCCGTAATGGTTGCCATCCGTGCCCTGAAGAAGCCTGGCGTAGGGAACCGAGCCGGTGGTCCAACCGTCGAAGTTCTGGAGCACGTCGAAGCCGGTCCCGTCCGGGTTCAGTTTGAACACCGTGCCGCAGCAGCTGCTACCTCCGGCTGTTACCGTGCCGTAGAGAGCGCCGTCGGTTCCTTGAATCAAGCGGCCCCACGGTTCGCCGCCAGTCGCGGAACCGTCGAACTCTTGCAGGACGGTGAATCCAGTCCCGTCCTGGTCCAGCTTGAAGACCGTGCCGTCGCCGTTGCTTCCGCCGTTCCGCGCCGTGCCGTAGAGCACGCCGTCCGTACCCTGCATCAGCCCGGCAAACGGGTTGGCGCCGGTCGCGGAGTCGAGTTCTTGAATCACGGTGAGGCCGGTCCCGTCCGGGTTCAGCTTGAAGACCCCGCCGCCGCCGCCGCTGCCGCCGGAACTCGTCGTGCCGTAGAGGCTGCCGTCCGTCCCCTGAAGCAAGTCACCAGAGGGGTAGCCGCCGAACTCGGTGATGTCGATGCCACCATCAAGTTCCTTGACGACGACAAAGCCGGTCCCATTCGGGTTCAGCTTGAACCCCGTGCCCCAGTCGTCATCGCTGCCGCCGTAGGTGGCGGTGCCGTAAAGCGCGCCGTCCGTCCCCTGCATCAGCCCGGCGTTGGGGGTAGCGGCCGGTCGTGGGACCGTCGAAGTTCTGGAGGACAGTGAAGCCACTGGACAGTAGCAGGTTCTCGGGCCGTCCGACTGGTCAGCTGGCGGCTCTGGCCGCCTTGGTTTTGAGCTCGCAGATCTCGATCGATAGGTCGATCCACCGTTCCATGAATGCTTGGAGCTGCTGGTAGTTCTCAAGCTCTTGTTGGACTGCGGCCAGATTCGAAGCGCGCACAAACCGAGTCGTGCTCCTTCCTCTCCGAGTCCACCCCAGCTGGTAGTAGGGACCGTGCCTCTGAGGAGGGTCGGCCTTGCATCGACAGCCCGGCTTTCCGCAGACGTTGTATTGCTGCGACAGGGATCCTGGTCGCAGGTCGCCAAGGGCGCATAGCTCCTTCTTGGTCGCTTCGATTTGACGTTGGAGTGCCAGGAGCTTGGTGTTCATGGCCTTGATTCTACGCCTCATGTCCGGTAGCTTGTAACATCTACCGGAAATGGGGAGAGAGCATGGATTTGTGGATTGAGTGGTTTCGTTGCGTCAGGGCCCTGCGATCGGCGTGCGCCCGCGCCACGACGTTCATGTGGATGTGCCTCGCGCTACACGGTCTGTGCACTCGCACGGAACTGGCTGGCGTCAGCAGCCTCGTCCGCGCTGGCGGCCTGCTGGACCAGGCGTACCTTCGGCTGCTTTACCTGTTCCACACACCCGCCTTGGCGATCGACACGCTCACGGTGCTCTGGGTTCGCCTGGCGCTGACGCTCTTCAAGCCGGGACGCGCCCGGTGTTCGTCGCCGACGGTTTGAAGGCTCCCAAAGAAGGCCGCAAGATGCCGGCGGTCAAAAAGCTGCATCAAGAGTCGGCGGACAACTCCAAGCCGGAGTACATCTTCGGCCACTCCTTTCAGACCGTGAGCCTCCTCGTCCAAGGAGCACTGGGCCCGGTCTTTTCGGTGCCGTTGGCCAGTCGTGGCGCGACGAAACGCGACTCAATCAGCGAGTCAGATCGCCGCACCGTCGGGCGACGGGGCAAGGCCCTCCGCTCGCTCCACCGTGGATGCTCGAAGCACGAGAACGGCGCCGGCCTGGCCTCCGCGATCACGAGGTGGAGCGCCTGCACGCGTTTGGAGATCGCGATCTCCGCGGCGATCGCCTCGCCGTAGTTGCGGCCGATCAGGAAGCCACCGGCTCGCCTGAGCACTTCGCGGTGGGTGGCGAGTACGACGGGCTGGAGACGGTCGCCCCTGGCGCCGAGCGGCAGTGGTCGCCGCCTCCCCCATGAGCACGCCTCGACCTGACCGAAAGACGGTTGCATCCGTCGGGTAGGCTCCGTCCCGCCCGATTTCGTCACGCGGATCCGGTACCGGTGGCAGCTCCGGACAGGGCTCTGACAAGGACGGTGACAGCGGCCATGAACTACTCGGTCTTGACTCCGTTCATCATCCCGCCCGATCTCCGGAGCTCGAAGGCGCGGAACATCGGCGATGGTCTCATCTTCCGCGCGGTCAAGCGGGCGCTCGCGCCTGCGAAAGCGGAGTTCATCCATACCACGCGAAGCGCGCCGGGCGCCGAGGCGATCGAGAGGATCAACGCGACCTCGGCGTTGGTGCTGGCGGGTGCGAATCAACTGAATGACCGCTTCTCCGTGTTCCCGGGATTCACGTCGGAGAGCTTGCGCGCCATCCGTGTGCCCATCGTGCCGATGGGGATCGGATTGCACGGACAGGCGGGCTTCAACGACGGCATGTCGGAAAACACGCGGACGATCCTGCGCGGCCTGCACGCGAAGCTGCGTTACTCGTCCTGGCGTTGCCCAGCGACCGTGCGGTATCTCGTCGAATCGCTCCCGGAACTCGCCACTCAGTTGCTGATGACCGGTTGCCCAGTGATCTTCGATACGCCGCTGTTGGATGGGCGCCCGTTCACTCACGGCGACGGGCTCGTGATCGTCACCGTGACCGAGCGCGACCAATTCTGGGATCGCGAGATGCGGACGCTGGAATTCGTCGCGAAACGCTACCCCGCTTCCGAGCGCGTGCTTACACTCCATCAGTGGTTCGGCGCCTCATCTCGCCAGCCGCTGTCTCGAGAGGTGGGATCGGCGACGGTGGACGGCACACCCGAAGCACTTCGCGCGCATGCGCACCGGCTGGGCTTTCGCGTGGTCTATCCCGAGTCCGTCGAGGAGTGCCTGGCGCTCTATGAACGCGCCGACGCCCACTTCGGAAGCCGGCTCCACGCGCATCTGTACTTCTTGAGCCGCGCGAAGCGCTCCTTCCTCAGTTACGTCGACGAGCGTTGCAGGGGGGTCGCCGAGGCCTTCGACTTTCCAGTCTGCAAGGCGGACGACTGGGGCTCGCACCTTGGCTTCGACTTCGAACGGGTACGTGTGCGCGCGAGGGAGCACCACTCGACGATGCGACGATTCATCGGCGCGGCGTTTCCGGGCCTCAGCCACAACTGCGCCGAACAGCTGGCAGGTCCTTGGCAGGAGCGGACGACCATCGCAACCGAGTTCTTCGGGCAAATCTCCGCCACGCGGCCCGGACACGCCTGGAGAGTGGCGGAATTCGGCTGTGGCAACCAGCGACTCCGGCTCACGCTTCAATCCGGGACGCCCGCACTCGAATACGTCGGCTACGACATCCAACCCCAGACTCCCGATACGGTCTCGATCGACCTCAATCGCGAACTGCCCGACGTTCGCTTCGACGTCGTGCTGGCGCTCGGACTCCCCGAGTACCTCGACGATCCAGCAAGGTTCCTGGTATGGGTGGGATCTCACTCCCGCGCCGCGATCCTCTCCTACACTGTTGCCGACCGCGGGCACTACACTCCCGAGCAGGTGTGCGCTCGTGGTTGGAAGCACCACTGGGATTCGAGGACTCTAGAGAGGCTGGCGAGCGCCGCAGGACTTCGAGTGGAGGCATCGCGTGAGATCGACGACGGCCGCACCCGGATCTGGCGCTTCACTCGTGCCTGACCCGATGGTGGGTGGCGACTCGCGTTGGGCGTGATCGTCGCAGGATGGGTCGTGACTTCATGAGAAGGACCCGCAAGTTCGGGGATGCGATGACCAAGACTCAACCCACGTTCGTGACGTTCCATGTGAACATCGCGCCTGATCCGTCGGGGCGGACCTCGGGGAATCCCAAGGCTCCTGAAACGACGGCAGCCGACTCGCTCGAGATGATCGACCTGCTGTTCCGTTCCGCCGAGATCACCCATCCAGGCTGCAGGAAAGTGATCCTCACGGACTGGGGTGCCGGTTTTAGCGGCCTCCGGCACTTCGTGAGCATGGTTCGACATCCGGTGGCAACGGCGCGCCTGATGGCGGAGCGGATGGATTGCCAGATTCGCTACTTGGAGCAGGCTCCCGAAGGACGGGATATCGTGTTCTTGGATTCTGACATGCTCGTCGTCGATGACCTGAGACCCATGTTGTCTGGTCCGGGGAAGTTCTCGATCGCGCTGACTTGTCGGGAACATCCCCAGATGCCGCTACAGGGGGGCTTCATTGCAATTCCAGCCGGCGCTCGGAAGGAAGCCCTGGCATTCTTGCGCAAGGTGCAGGAAGCGTTTTCGAGAAAAGACGCGACGATGCAGCAATGGTGGGGAGATCAGCACGCGTTGGCGGAGGTGGTGGGGTTGGAGCGGCTGGCGACGAGGAGTTCCGATTCAGTACTGGTGGGCGACGCCATGATCCTTCTGTTGCCATGCGAAATCTATAATTTCTCTCCCGATCGGGAGAGCATCTCGATCCCCGAGCCTTTTCGCCACAAGAAGATCTTGCACTTCAAAGGGGTGCGAAAGCGCCAGATGAAACAATACTGGCGAGACTTCCTGTTGATTCGTGAGATGGCGGTTCCGAGAGTGTCGTTGGTGACGTGGTGTGCGCGCAAAATTGAAATAGTGATTGATCGAGTGCGTTGCGCCAGGAAGCTGGCAGCGAGTTCGCGCCCGCCGGGAGG
>CAYRQC010000087.1:0-3777 GCA_964426265.1 uncultured Phycisphaerales bacterium
CGTCGAACCGATCGAGCAGACAGACCGTGACCGCCGCGGCATAGGCACCGAGCGTGCCGACGACACAGCCGAAGCAGTGGAAGAGCGGGAGGGTCAGCGCCAGCCGCTCGCCCGGTTGGTAGCGCAGCTTCTCGCCGATCCCCCAGGCGTTGTTGACCAGGTTGCGGTGGGTCAACATCACGCCTTTGGGAAAGCCGGTGGTGCCCGACGTGTACTGCATGTTGATGACGTCGTCAGGGGCGAGTGTCGCCTCGCAATCGATCACGCGCTGTGCTGGCACGTCTGCGGCCCGCGCGAGGAACTCCCGCCACGTCACGGCAAAGGCCGGCGCGGTGGCACCAAGGAAGAGGGCGTGGCGCAGCTCGGGCAGATTGCCACGCACCTCTGCGAGGCTCGCCGCGTAGGAGTTCGTCTCGCTGCCGGCGGTGAAGACGACGGCGCACGACTCCGATTGGCGCAGGAGGTACTCGATCTCGGGCGGCTTGAGCGCGGTGTTGGCGGTGACGAGGATCACACCGATGCGTGCCAGCGCCAGCTCGAGCACGACCCACTCGGCGACGTTCTCGGCCCACACCGTCACGCGATCGTCGCGCTTCACACCGAGCGCGAGAAACGCGCGCGCCACCTCGAGGGTCCGCGCGTCGAGCTCGCGAAAGCTGAGCCGCACCGTGCCCGCCGCGTTGACCAGCGCCTCCTGCTCCGGAAACGCGGCCACCAGCCGGCGGAGCAGCTCGCCGATCGTGCAGTCGCGCGGGCGGATCCACGTCGCGGTCACCCGAGGCTCCTCGTCGTTTCCCGGACGGGCGAGTGCCGGCCCGCCGTTCAGCGGCCCGGCACCGCCGCGAAGCCGTCCTCGAGCGACAGGTCGGCGGCCAGTACCGCGTCGAGCTGATCGAGGAGCAGGCTCGACCAGGTCTCGAAGCGGGCGCGCTCACGGCGATGCAGCTCGAGCAGCTCGGCGCGGGCGACGAAGCGCCCCTCCATGAGCTCGGTCTCGCGGATCGTGACCTCCGCCTCACGCGCGTCGGCGACGGCGACCAGCCCGAAGTGGACGGCGCCGACGTCGGTGGCGTCGTCGTTGAGGAAGCCGGCCGCGCGCAGCACGAGCCGTCCGCGCACGTCGAGCTCCTCGTCGAGCTCCCGCCGGAGCCCCTCCAGCAAGACGTCCTTCACGGTACCGGTGCCACCGGCGTCACTGCTGTCGATCGGATTGATGTGCCCGCCGACGCCGATCGAGAGCTTGCCGTGCAGCCGCGCCTCACCCTGCTTCTTCTTGCGCTCGAGCAGCAGGATCGCCTCGCCCCGCTGCACGACGACGTAGGGGATGATCTGCTTCCAATACGAGTTCTGCTCAGCGGCGCGGCGCTCGACGAAGAAGCCGTGGGTCCGGATCCGTCCGAGGCGATCGGTGGCCTCGGCGCGATCGCTCTCCGCGGCGACGAAGCCGTGCGGAAAGGCGAGATCAAACAGCCGGCGGCGCTCGACGACGTAGACGAATTCCATGGGGACGGGAGTGTATCGAGAAGCCATCAGCGATGCGGAGCGCCGCGACGGTGGGCCGGGCTACTTTGCCGGCGGCTTCGCCACTTCGACGATCTCGAGCGTCGCCTTCCCCTCGTCGACCACGAAGACACGATCGAGCGCCACCTGCTCGAACCGCTGGGTCGTCTTCGTCCGCGGCCACTCCACTTCGAGCGCGACGATGCGCGTCGCATCGCCGAGCCCCATCTCCGCCTGCAAGCTGTTGCCGCCGAAGCTCGACACCGCGCCGACGAAATGGAAGACGTCTCGCGTCGTGCCGCCCTCCTCGATCGTCGCCGCAATGCGCGCGCCGACGCCAAAGCGGTTGCTCTCCCGGCCGCGCAGCCGCACCGTGATCCAGTGGTGGCCGTGGCCCGGGTTCTCGAAGAGCACGTCGGCAAAGCGGTCGGCCGCCTGCGCGCCGCCCATCTGCACGAAGAGATCCTGGTCGCCGTCGTTGTCGTAGTCGCCGAACGAGACGCCGTGCCCCTTCTGGAGGTGGCCGGTGCCGGTCGCCGTGGTGACGTCCTCGAAGCGCAGCCCGCGATCGTTGTGCAGCATCAGGTTCGGCCAGAGCGAGCTGAACTCCGGGTCGCCGGTGCCGAGGTAGAGGTCCTGGAAACCGTCGTTGTCGATGTCGCCGAAGCCGCTGCCCATCGTGAAGGCGACGCGGTCGAGGTGGCGCTCGCGCGTCGCGTCGTGGAAGTGGCCGTGGCCGTCATTCTCGTAGTAGCGCTGGGTGTCGAAGCCGGTGGTCCCGTTCTTGTAGAAGGCGCAGACCTGCGCGGGGCGGTCGTGCTGCTCGTAGCTGGCGACGAAGAGGTCCTGCCAGCCGTCGTTGTTGGCGTCGAAGAACCAGCAGGCGAAGCTGTCCTGCGGATCGATGACGCCCTCTTCGAGCGCCACGTCGCGAAAGCGCCCGCCGCCCTCGTTGTGGTAGAGGCGGTTCATGTCGTGCAGGTTCGAGACGTAGAGATCGGGCAGCCCGTCGCGGTCGTAGTCGCCGAACGCCGCCCCTTTGCAGAAGCGCAGGTTCGCGACCCCCGCCTCCGCCGTGATGTCGTCGAACGTGGCATCGCCACGATTGCGGAAGAGATGGCACGGATAGGCGGTGGGGCCGCTCCCGCCGTTCTGCTCGTGACCGAGGAAGAGGTCGAGATCCCCGTCGAGGTCGATATCGGCCGTGACGGCGACCTGGCCGGGCATCGCGATCTCGACGCCCGCCTCGAGCGTGCGATCGACGAAGGTGCCGTCGGCTTGCTGGATCAGCAGCGAGTTCGGGATGCGGCCGAAGTCGCCGAGCCACGCCCCGCGCGGCACCAGCAGATCGAGCCGCCCGTCGTTGTTCGCATCGAAGTGCGCGATCTGCAGACCGCCGATCTGACCGGAGAGCCCGCGCTCCGCGGCCTGGTCGACGTAGCTCCCGTCGGGTTGGCGGTGGAAGAAACGGAGGGGCTCGCGGGCGCCCATCGAGGAGGTGACGATCTCGAGCCAGCCATCGCCGTCGAAGTCATCCATGATCGAGCCGCCCGACAGGTCGACCGTGTTGAGCCCGAGCTTCGGCGCGACGTCGAACATCCGCGGTAGCTGCCGTTCCGACGCGAACGCGCGCGCCGGAAGTCGCCACTGCGGCGCGACCCGGTCGGGCCACGTGCCGAGCGTCATGTGGGCGACGTTGAGCAGCCAGATGCTCCCGAGATCGCCCGGCTCGACCCTCAGGATCGCCTCGAAGAACCTGATCGCCTGCTCGCTGCCGCGCTGGTCGGTGTGCAGCGCACCGCCCGCCAGCGGGAAGAGGCAGCTGTCCTGGTTGTGGTGGGTGACGCAGTTCTGCTGCTCGCCGAGCCGCATCCACGCCAGCGCCGCCTTCTTCGCCGCCAGCATCCACGCCTTGGGATCGCCGCTTTTCTTGGTGAGGTCGAGCGCGTCCTGATCGTCGCCGATCGCCGCGTCGATCTGCCCCGCCGCAAGGTGCGCGTCCCCGAGCCCGAGTGTCGCCTGGAAGAGTGCTGGCGCTGCTCCGCGTGCCGTCGCCTCGGCGAGCTTCGCCTCCGCGGCCTTCACGTGGCCACCACCGAGGAACGGCGCGACGCTCGCGTCGAGCTCGTCGGCGATCGTGCGCAGCAGTGCCGCCTTGCGCACGTTCGAGGGCGGCTCGTCGCCTGCGGCGAGCGCGACGCAGAGCAGCAGCGACAACGGGTCCGCGACGATCGAGACGGGGACCATGGCGCGAGTCTCCGTGGGAGTCCGGCAATC
>CAYRQC010000088.1:0-9282 GCA_964426265.1 uncultured Phycisphaerales bacterium
CATCGATCGCGCGACTGCCGCCGGAAGCGGCGATCCGGGCGCGCGTGAGCCGCGGCCGGTCGACCACCTCCGGCGGCCAGTCACATTCGTGGCTGATGCCGACCAGCTCGCCCGCCGCCCCGAGTGCCGCGACGATCTCGGTCGCCGCCGGAAGGAGTGAGATCACGCGCACCATGCCACTCCCCTCCGCATTGGATCAATCATCCGTCGTACCGATCCGCGTCGTACCGATCCGGGGGTCCTACGCCGATGTTTTCCGCACCCCATCGGCGAACCAATCACGACGAAAACCCAACGCCGCCACACCAGTGTGCGGTTTTCTCCGCCGTAGGACCCCCGGATCGGTACGAGGATCGGTACGACGCGGCGCGACGCGGATCGGGACGGCGGATCGGTGTGGGTGATGGTTGCTCGAGCGCTCAGTCGAGCACGACCTCGAGCGCGGCCGACGTCCCGTAGAACGGCCCAAACGCGGTCGACCCGACGAGCACTTGGCAAGCCGCGGTCGTGCCATCCAGGCCGGGATTGTCGAGCGTCTCGTGGTACTCGCCAAGACCATCGAAAAAGAGCGGCAGCAAGTCGAACCCGGTGAAGTCGAGATTGAGATAGAGCGGGGCCGGCCACGTCCGGTTGCGCAAGACCAGCTCGTGGTCACTCGCGCTGTTGCTCACGAACAGGAGCGCGAAGCCATCCGGTACTCCGCCGGTGATGTCGAAGTCGAACTCCCCGACGGGGATCGGCGAGGCCGGCGACGTCGAGACAACCGGCCGCGCCGGCCGCACGCGCGTGAGGCCGTTGAACGAGAAGAAGTCGCTGCGCACGGCGAGCAGCTCGCCCGCCTCCACCGGCTGCCACGGCTCGAACACGCCGTGCGTGCCGCGTTGCTGACGCAGGTAGAGGAAGGAGACGTAGTCGCCGGCGGTGGCGACGATCGACTCGGCGTGCGTCACCGCGTCGAGGTCGACGATCACGCCCGAGTTCGGATCGGTGATGAAGACGTCCCCCGCCTCATCGAGCGCAATCCCGGTCACGCCATCGACCAGTCCAAGCAGCTCGCCCGCGCTCGGGTCGAGGGCACCCGGTCCGATCGCCGACTCGAGATCGGCGGCCGCGAAGCGCAGGATCTCGGTCGCATCGGGCCGCGGTGGAAACGAGTAGCCGTCGGGTGTCGCGGTGTAGAGGTTTCCGTCGGCGTCGAAGGCGAGCGGGCCCGAGGCCTCCGGCGAGTCGAGCACGTCGTCGAGAGTCTGATTCTCGAAGTCGACGAGCGCGACGTGGGAGCCGTTGAAAAAGCCGAAGGCGTAGGCGAGGAAGGGCCGCCCTTGCGGATCGAAAGCGAGGTCGTAGGGAAAGCCGGTCACCAGCAGCTCGGTGAACGCGTTGGTCGCGAGATCGATCTCGTTCACTGTCTTGAAGCGCGACTCGCCGAAGTAGAGCTTGGTGCCATCCGGCGAAAGGGTGAGGAAGGCGCCGTAGACGAAGTCGTCCGGCGTCCAGATCGTCTGCACCAGGCTGGCGTCGACGGCCGAGAGCTCGACGATCGAGGTGCCATCGAAAACTGCATAGTTGCCGCTCGGCAACACCTCGAAGCCCCCGACGAAGGCGCCCGCCGGCGCGATCGGCAACTCGTCCACTGCATAGCCGGGCGTTGCGCCCTGCCCGAAGGCCGCCGGCGCCGCAAGCGCAAGCGACCCCACGATCGACCACAACCGCGATCCCAGCCCGCTCCCGATCACACTCCGCGTACCCATCGCTCTCGCACTCATGAACCTTCTCCCGTGCAGCGCCCAGCTCCTCCCCTTCGGAGGAGACCGGGCATGCGGCCAGCACGCTGGCCGCAGCCTGGCTCGACGAGCGGGAGGACTCCGAGCGCGGAGCGCGGGACGCCAGCCGGACGGATCGGTACGGGATGTCCTGGAGCTGCGTGAGGTGCCGAGTGGCTGGCAGCCGCGCAGAGAAGCCCGTGCGAACCGTTGGCGAACGACCGCGTCCACGGCCCCGACTCCTCCCCTCGAGGAGCACGAAAAAGGACCAAGCGGTGGAGCGGTCTTCTGGCTCTCGGGCGTACTACTCACCCCGCCTTCCCAGCACGCGCAGGCGACCTCGCGAGCAGCTTGCGAGGGCGTCACGCGCCAGTGGCGTTCCGCGCTTGCGCGCGGTGGGGCTTTCGCTCCCGATCACAGCGGCGGGGCCGCGCCGGAATTGCACCGGCTTCCCGAGTTCACACCGCGAACGTGCGGCGCAACCTAGCGCGCCGCCGCGCGCTGCGCAATGCGACGGTCGGCGCCGAGCAATCGGCGCTCAGCGCCGTCCAAAGAGGTGGGCGATCGGGAAGCGCCAGCCGGCGCCAAACGCCTTGGGCGTGACCTTGAGCACCGGCGCCGCCTGTCGCCGCTTGTGCTCGGCGCGGAAGAGCAGGCGCCGGATCTCGCGCACCAGGCTCTCCGCCGAGCCGCGCTCCACCTGCTCACGGACGCCGAACCGCTCGACGACCAGCTCTTCGAGAACGCGATCGAGCACCGCGTAGGGCGGCAAGCTGTCCTCGTCCTTCTGCCCCTCGCGCAGCTCCGCCGTGGGTGGCCGCTCGATCGTCCGGCGCGGAATGATCTCGCCCGCACGATTCACATGCTCGGCCAGCTCGAAGACCAGCGTCTTCGGGACGTCACCGATCACCGCGAGCCCGCCGTTCATGTCACCGTAGAGCGTGCAGTAGCCGACCGACAGCTCCGACTTGTTGCCGGTCGTCAGCAGAAGATGGCCGAGCTTGTTCGAGATCGCCATGAGGGCGGTCCCGCGCACGCGCGCCTGGAGGTTCTCGTCGGCGACGCCGCGATGGTCGCCGCCCAGCACCGGCGAGAGCGCGTTGCGGAAGGCGTTGGCCACCGGCTCGATCGGGACCACCTCGAAGCCGATGCCGAGGCGGCGCGCGAGCGTCGCTGCATCCTCGTCGCTGATCGTCGACGTGAAGCGCGACGGCAGCGCGACACCGAGCACGTTGGCGGCACCGAGCGCGCGCGCCGCGATGACCGCCGTGAGTGCCGAGTCGATCCCCCCCGAAAGCCCGAGAACCGCCCGCTCGAAGCCGGTCTTGCGCATGTAGTCGCGCAGCCCGAGGATCAACGCCTGGAGCACCTGCTCGTGGTCGTCGGGGTCGTCGGCGATGGTCAGCGGCAGGGGCAGCGGCGGTGACAGCGGCGGTGACAGCGGCGGTGACGATGGCGGCGACGAATCGAGCGGCGCCGCAACGGCGACCTTGCGCCCTGCACTCGACGCCCCCTCGCTCAGCGGTGCCGGCAGATCGACCACCAACAGCTCCTCGTCGAAGCCGCGCGCGTGCGCCAACAGGTTGCCACGCGCATCGACCACCATGCTGTGGCCGTCGAAGACGAGTGAGTCGTTGCCGCCGACGAGGTTGCAGTAGAGGACGCCGACGCCGTGATGCTGCGCCGCCGCGGCCACCACCGCCCGCCGCAGCTTGGGCTTGCCGATCTCGTACGGCGACGCCGACGCGTTCACCACCCAGCTTGCCCCCTTCGCCTTGAGCTCGGCGATCGGATCGATCGAGTAGAGGCGGCGCGGCCAGAAGCGCTCGTCGTTCCAGAGATCCTCGCAGATCGAGAGACCGAGCTCGAAGGCGCCGCGTCGTACGGTCGTCCGTGTCTCGGCCGGGTCGAAGTAACGCCGCTCATCGAAGACGTCGTAGTTGGGCAGCAGCGACTTGCGCGCCACGACGCGCACCGCGCCGTCCTCGACCCAGCCGATGCTGTTGCTGCGCCCGAGCCCGGTGGCGTGCGGGCTCGACTCGACGAATCCGATGAGTGCGGCCGGACCGCCTTTGAGCTTCTGCGCCAGCTCGTGCAGCGTCTCCTCGCCTTCCGCGACGAAGTCGCTCACCTCGATGAGATCGCCTGGCGGATAGCCGTTCAGCGTCAGCTCGGGAAAGAGGACGAGCTCCGCGCCGCGATCGGCGGCGCGCGCCGTCCACTCGAGAACCTTGGCGGCGTTCTTTGCGTGGGCGCCGATCGTCGTGTTGATCTGGGCGAGGGCGACGCGCATGACAGCAGAGCATGCCCGTCCGCTTCGCGTGACTCCAGGGCAGCGTGCAGCGGGCCAACCGCTGCCAGCAATTGCGCCGTCAGTCGCGGCGCGCGATCAGCGGCAGCGTCTCGAACGTCTCGCCGAGCACGCTCGCCGGCGGCACCTCGAGCCACTGTTCGAGCAGCGTGGCGTAGATCTGCCGGAAATCAGTGGTGTAGCGCAGGTCGCCCACCTCATCGAGCGTGGTGAGTGACGGCGGCGCGCCAAACAGCCCGCCAGAGACCGCTTTCCCCATCACCAGCACCGGCGCCGCCGCACCGTGATCGGTGCCGCGCGAGCCGTTCTCGGCGACGCGCCGCCCGAACTCGCTCCAGACCAGCACCACGATCCGCTCAGCCGCACCGACCGCGACGATGTCCTGCCAGAAAGCACCGAGCGCACTTCCGAGGTCGGCCAGCAGGAGCGCGTGGGTCTGCGCCTGGAATGCGTGGGTGTCGTAGCCCGACTGGCGCACGTAGTACGAGGTGCAGTCGAGCCCGCCCGCGACCAACTGTGCCGCGAGCTTCATGGCGTTGCCGAGCGGCGTCGCGGGATAGGTCGCATGCGTGGCGCCCTTGGCCGCGGCGCACTCGACCTGCGCCGCCTGCTCGTAGCTGGCGCGGCTCGCCTCACGCAGGAAATCGAGTGCACCGTGGCCGCCCGGTGCACGCGCGAGCGCCTTCAGCGTGTCGGCCCGCGCCGCCGCGCCGTCACTCGGCCCGATCGGCAGGGCGAGGCGGGAGAGCTCCTCGGCCTGCGGCGCCGGACCGCGCTCCCCCATCACCAGCAGCGGTACCGCACCGCCTCCCACCATCAACGTCGGCATCCGCCCGTTTCCCGCCAGCTCCGCAAGATCGCCGAGCCGGCCGATCCAACCACGCTTCATCGACTCCGGTGCGAGCGACGCCGTGTGCCAGATGTCGCTCGAGCGGAAGTGGCTGCGATCGGGCTGCGGATAGCCGGCGGCACGCACGATCGCCAGCTCTCCCGCCGCGAAGCGCTCGTGCAACGGCGCCAGCTCCTTGCGCAGCCCCATCCCCTCTTTCAGCGGAAGCAGATCGTCACGTCCCAGGCGCAGCGTCGGCCGCGCGCGCTGATAGGCGTCATCCTCGAACGGAACGACCATGTTCAGCCCGTCGTTGCCGCCGGCGAGATCGACCAGCAGCAGCACGCGGTCGCGCCGCGGCGAGCGGGCGGCGATCGTCGCGAACGAGAAGCGCGGCAACAGCGGAAGTGCCGCCGCGCCAAGCGCCGCCGTGAGGAAGCTGCGTCGGGTCTGTGACATCGATGGCTCCTCGCTCCGATCTCAGCCGGTTCCCAATTCGTTCCGATCCCGACCGGCCCTCAAATCAACAGCGCTTCCGGCGCCGACAGCACGAGCTGGGCGACGCGACGCACTCGCGTCTCGCCCGTTCCCGCCTCCGCAGTTTGCGCGAACGCCGCGATGCGCGCGGTCGTCTCGGGCAGGAGCGCCCCATCGATCAGCCGCTGCGAGAGCTGCACGACGAGCCGCTCACCACCGCCCGGTTCACCGGCAGCGCTCGCAGCGGCGGCATCGCCTGCGACCCGCTCCCAATCGATCGTCACGCCGACCTCGCCATCGCCGTAGGCCATCGCCTCCGCAAACCGGACGCGCTCGAGCAGCGCCTGCGACGAGATCCACGCGCGATCGCCGTCCCATCCCTTCACGTTCGGCGGCGCGAAGAGCGACTGGCCCATCGCCGCCGCGGCAGCCGCGGCGGCCCGGAAATTGACGCGCGCGCCCGTCTTGCGCAGCAGGCCGACGCACCACTCGACTGGACCGGCGATCACGGCGCGACGCGCCGCCTCCGCGAAGAAGCGCTGCGAGCCGAACAGCCGGCGCAGCACCGGCGCGAGCTGCAGTTGCTCCTCGACCAACGCCGTCGCCAGCTCCTCGACAGCGTCGGCCGCCGGCTCGGGCTCGACGTAGAAGCGCAGCAGCTTGCGCGCGAGAAAGCGCGGGCACTCGGCGTGGCTCGCGCAGAGATCGACGACGTCGCCGCCGTCGAGTGGTGCCGCGCAGCCGAGCACCGTCTTCTCCTTCGCGTCATGCGCGCGTGGGTTGAGCCAGAAGCGGCCGTCCTTCACGTGCCAACCGGAGAAGGCGCGCGCCGCCTCCTGCACGTCGCGCTCGCTGTAGTGACCGACACCGAGCGAGAAGAGTTCCATCAGCTCGCGCGCGTAGTTCTCGTTCGGGAGCCCCTTCTCGTTGCTGTTGCTGTCGAGCCAGAGGAGCATCGCCGGGTCGCGCGAGATGGCCTGCAGGAGATCACGAAACGAGCCCGCCCCGTTCTCGCGCAGGAGCGCGTACTGCTGCCACATCCAGGTGGCGCGCGCCACCTTCTCGAAGCTGGTCGCGAAGTGGCCGTGCAGGAAGAGCGCGAGCTTCTCGACCGCCGGCGCACGCGTCGCGACCATCCGGCCGAACCAGAGCGCCTGGAGCGCGGAGAGGTCATCGGCCTGCGTGACCACCGGCGCGGTCGCCGCGAGCTGGCGCGCCGCCTTCCCCTCGTCCGCGAGGAAGAGCTGCTCGAGCGTGGCCGCCAACCCAGCGCGGACGGCGCCGTCGAGCTCGGCCACCGTGGCGCTGAAGCCGGCGCGCCGCAGCAGGTGGGACGCCTCGTCGCGTGCGAACGGACCGTCGCGTCCCGGAACGTAGGGCGCGAGCGTCACCGCGAGCCCTCGCTCGCGTGCGCCGGAGTCGCGGCCGTAGCCGGCGGCAGCGGCCGCAACGCCAGCTCGAGCTCGACGTGCATCGCGTTGCCCGCGAGCCGCGTCTGCAGGGTCGCCGACGCGATCTCCTCGGCCAGCGCCAGCAGTGCGTCGTTCTCCAGCTCCGCTTCCTCTCGCGTCTTGCCCTTGGTGATCATCGTGTTGGCGATCAATGCCTCGCGGTCCTCGCGACCGAGCAGCGCCGACGCGGCGCCCTCGACTCGCAGCAACGAGAGGACGCCCGGACCTGCCACGTGCGCCGCCGCCGCGGGGTTCGGTGGCTCCGGTTGGTTGGGCGTCGCGCCCGCGGCTCCCCGCAGCTCCTGGATCAACTGATGCATCAGCTCCTCGGTCGACGCGATGACGATCCGATCGCCGAACCACGCCGCACACGGCGAGAAGTTGAAGCGCAACGGGTCGGCCGGCCGGTCGTCGTCGGTCGGGCAGCGGCCACCGCAGACCTTCACGCCATCCACCTGGTCGATGAAGAGCTCGAGCGGCGTCTGGTTCTTCATCGCGCGATCGCCGTTCGTCACCGCGATCAGCAGCTGCATCCCGCTCTCGAACTCGCGACCGAGCTTGCGTGGATCGCCGCGGGTTTGCCAAACGAAGGCAAAGGCGGGGTACCTCACCGCCGGCGGCTCGGGGACGCCGGGAAACGTCTGGCGCGTGATGACGAAGAGCAGCTCGTCCGTCATCTGCGGCAGGATGTCGTCGGGCAGGCTCTTGCCGCCGAAGAAGATCGCCAGGTTGGTTTTGAGATCGGCGAACTCCTTCTCGGCCGCGGGCACGCAAAGCTCGCCGTGGTCGGCCCAGAAGGTCGCCCAATCGCGGCGCAACGAGGCCGTGAGGAGCGTCCCGCTCGGTGCCAGCACACGCAGTGGCTGCTGCGCCGAAGCGTGGGCGAACGAGCGGTAGTGATCGGGCAGCGGTGCCGTCGCCGAGGTCGGGATTGCGAGGTCGACCGACAACGCGTCGCCCGCGGCACGCACCTGCGCGCAAACCGTATCGGCGCGTGCGAGGAGCGCGACGAGGTCACCCACCAGCATCGCGCCGCCCATGTTGTCGAGCTGGTCGGGGAGCAGGATCCCGCCGGGTCGCGTCGCGGCGATCTTCTTCGAATCGACCGCCGCGTGGAGTAGCGCGTCCTGGGAGGCTTCTGCGCGTGAACGGGCGAGCAGCGGCGCGACCTCACCACCGCCACCGGCGAGCGCCCGACCGAACAGCGCCTGCAACAACCGTTCACTCGAAGCAGCGAGGAGATCGCGACCACAGACGCCAACCCATAGCTGATCGCGCAGCACCAGCACCGCATGCCCGTCCACCTCGGTGAAGCGACCGGGTTTGGGCTCCTCCTTCGACATCTGGAGGAGACCACGAGCAACTTGCAGCAGTTGCTCCGCCGTATCGCTGTCGAGAGTGCGATCGACCGCCACCAACCCGGGCTTGTCACCGTCCGGCACGATCCCGGCCACTAGCTGCTCGCCGAGCAGCGCTCCGAGAAGCTCGTGCGTCTTCATGCCGGACGTCAACTCGACGAAGCCGAGCCCCGCGAGCAACTGCACGTACTCCGGTGTCTTGGTGAAGCGCTTCCAAACCGCGTTCTCGGTGAGGCGCCGCCGGAGGCTCCCTTCCGGAAGCGTGCGCGCCCACGCCCCGAGGCCGCGGGCCTCCACCGCGAGCCAGAGATCGGCGGGAAGCAACGTCGCCGGATCGATCGCCTCGGCCGCTGGCGGCAACGCGCGCGCCGGGCGTCCGAAGGCGAGCGACGCCCCGATCGACGAGAGCGGCGACAGTGGCGCGAGTGAGAGTGCGCCCGCCATCCCGACCGCTGCGAGCAGCCTGAGAGAGATGGTCGTCCAGCCCGCGGGTGAGTTCATCGGTGGCTCCGTCGGAAAGTCGCTCGTCTCATCGAGGAAGAGGCGCGCCGCCGGGCGACGTGAAATCGTCGCGTCAAGGCGGGCGATCATCCGCCCACGGCGCCACGCCAGCGCTGCTCGAGCTCCTCGAAGCTGGCGCAACCAAAGCGTGCCGCCACCTCGCCGAGCGAGCTCGCGGAGGCGGCTTCACCAACGGCTGCTTCGAGCCAGGTCGCGCGCCGATGCGGATCGACGCCCGCGGCACCGAGGCACCAGGCGGCGAACGAGCCCGCGAGAGCCTCGCGGGCGGCGCTCGCCGTGGCATCGTCCTGACCCGAAGCGACCCGCTCGAACAGTGGGCGCAGCTCGCGTTCGGGTGCGGCGTGGAGCGCGACCAACGCGGTCGGGGCGGCCAGCAACCCGACGGCGCCGTCGACCCACCACGCCGGCAGCGCGCTTCCGAGCGCGCTCTCCAGAGTCAGCCGGGCAAGTGGCGCAAGCCATGCCACCGGCTCCTCATCACTGCGAATGACGATCGCGCCACTCGGTAGCGGCTCGAACGGCTGGCGAGCGGGCGGCAAGAGGACCACGACCAGCGGGGCGCTGACCGCCG
>CAYRQC010000089.1:0-3202 GCA_964426265.1 uncultured Phycisphaerales bacterium
GCCAAGCTCGGCAAGCCGCAGACATGGGTCAGCAAGTGCGAGCTGGGTGAACGGCGCGTTGACTTCGTCGAGCTGGAGGACTTTGCGGCGGCGTGCGGGAAGGGGCTGGCCTACTTCAGCACGCGAACGAGAGGGTGAGCCGATCGCGCGGACAACGGCGGCCGAGCGGGAAGGCCCACATCAGTCCGGCCGACGTGGCCGGAGCCGGGGGATGTTTTTTTCTCTTGCTCGGTGGGAACTGATAGATACGCCGCGCACACTGAAGCCTTTACCTGCGCCTACCGCAATCTATCGACCGTCACCTGCGGGAAGAAATCATATGCACCTCGGACCTCAACAGTGCTATGCGCTCCGCGAGGATGTGTCGCGCCGCATCCGGCATGAGTTCGGGGCCGCGTCGCTTCCCACTCGGGTCGGGACTTCCGTAGACGTCACGCAGTTCGAGCGCGACGCGCTGACCGGCAACGTCGACCGAATAGCACTCATCGGTTCGCTGTTCCGCAGCGAGCACCTCCGACCCCGCGTCCCCGGATGCTCCACACGCGGCGCAGCCGAGCAACATGCTCGCGGCAGCGACACGATGAAAGGAGTGTCTTCGACTTGGAACGTCGAACCCTCGCTTCGCCATTTCGTCCTCCTTCACGCACCCGTTGCCATCTTGAAGCGCCACTACTCCGCCACCGCATCACGGAAACCGCGACCGTTCATCCGCCCATCGAGGTCAGTGCCCCAGGTTTCATCGCAAAAAATCGGAGCGGTCACCAACGGCTGCGGAGAGTCTCCGCGCCGGCGCGTGGGAGATCGTCTCCGCGCCGTCCGTCAGTTCGGATCGCCCGTGAGCACCCACGCCGCCCAGTCACGCTCGCCGTAGCGGTGGCGGCCGAGGTCGTCCTTCGCGCGACGCAGGTTGGTCTTGGCTTCCCACAGTGCCTGCGCCTTGGACTTCTTCTCGATCCAGAGGCGCCGGTAGAAGTCGGACATCAGCTCCTTCGTCGCCTCGTCGGGGACCTTCCACAAGGATGTGATGACCGAGCGGGCGCCGGCCATGTGCAGCGCGCGCTGCAGGCTCGCCACGCCCTGGCCAGCGCGACGGACGCCGACGTTCGTGTCGCACGCCGAGAGGACGGCGAGCTCGCAGTGAGAGAGATCGAGCGTGGAGAGCTCCTCGGCGGTGACGAGGCCGGGGATCCGGCCGATGGCGTCGGGCTTCAGGTTGGCGCCGGCCAGCGCGATACCACAGAGGAGCATCGGGCTCATGCCGCGGACGCGGTCCTCGTTGGACATCGGCATCGACGGCGACATCGGCGGTCCCGCCCTTTCGTCGGATCGGCCCGGGTCGTCCCGCGAGCGGATCGATTCCGGCGCAAACCACCCGTGCGTCGCCACGTGGAGGAAGCGAGCCTTCGGAGCGAGCGCGATGAGCTGCTCGCGTGAAGCCTGCTGGCGCTCGAGGAGGAGGGTGGGCGCGGCGTCTTCGAATGCGTCCTGGAAGTAGTCCGCGATCGCCCGCACCTCCGCGCGGGTTTCGGGGAGCGTCCCGAAGCCGCGTTCCCACGGGCTGCCGCGCAGCACGCCGGCGTCGGAGGCGGTGCGCGAGGCGCTGGACGCGCCGGCCGCCGCCACGAGATCCTGCGGCGCCGTCGATTCCGCGCCGAGCGCAACTGGCTGACGGTCGAAGGCCGCGTGCCCGAGCGCCAGCAGGCCGCCGCTCACCGCCGGAGCCTCGTCCTCCATCACGAGCTCGAGCAGCGAATCCCGCAACTCGATCCGGAGGCGGTCGCCGACCCGTTCGTCCTCGCTCCCGCCGTCCTCCACCGGCAGCGCGTCGAGTGGAATCGCATGCAGCACGTCGTCGAGCGCGACGACGACCCGCTTCGCGCCGACCAGGGCGTCGGCGAGCGGGTCGAGGACGAGCACGCGAAGCTCGCAACCCCGTTGCGCCACGTCGGTGGTCGTCGTTGCGAGCGCCGCGGCTCCCCGCTCCCGCTCCACCCCGACCGCGTCGCGCCAGTTCTTCACGGCCTCTTCGATCGGAGCGATGGGGCCGAGCTCCACACGCGTCAGAGTCGACGGTGCCGCCGCTCCACCCGACCGCACCACGAACGCACAGAGACTCTCCGTCGCGGCATCGGGTGGCTCGCGGCCGGGTTCCCACCAAGCTCGCGTGTATCGCCGGTACGCGGCCACGGCATCGTCCGGTCGGAGGTGCCGGCCAAGTTCCTCGATCGTCGCGTCGAGGGTCCGCGCGACTGCCGGCGCCAACCGCGCGCCATGCTGCACCAGCTCGCGATCAGCCGCATCCAGCACCGCCCGCGCCCGACCGAACGCCTCCGCGTCGAACTCCGACTGCGCCAGGCGAACGAGCGCCTTGCTCGCTGCGTTCCGTCGCGCGAGCAGCGCCGCGTGCTCCGGATCGCCCCGCGCGCTCCGCGCGACTCTCGCGCAAGCCAACATGGCGCCGCGCATCGTCTCCGACGCGAGGAACGCCAGCTCTTCGACGTCGGGATCGCGCGGGAACACCCCGGCTCCCGCACCGAAGGAGAGCAACCGGCCGAGGTCGTCGAGAAGCGACCCGACTCGCTCCTCCGCTTCCCGACCGGAAGCGTCGAGGAGCGCCGAGCGGGCCGTGCGGCGCAGCGACTTGCCGTACGCCGAAATGATCTCGCGGACGCCTTTCCCTGGCTCTCGGCGCCCTCGCGCCACCTCGGCCGCGATCGTGGCGACCAGGTTTCCTCGCACCAACTGCAGGTCGGGATGGTCGTCGGGCAGTGTGCGTGTCCACACCTCGAGGACCTGTTCGAACAGGGCTCGCGCGCCGGGCAGATCGCCGAGGTAGTAGAGCGTCGCGGCAAGGTTCAGCCGCGCCGCCTGCAAGTCGGGGTGATCGCCGGGAAGCGTGCGCGTCCTGACCTCGAGGACCGTTTCCTCGAGCGCGCGCCCACCGGCCAGATCGCCGAGGGCGTCGAGCGTTGCGCCAAGGCTCAACCGTGCCAACTGCAGGTCGGGGTGGTCGTCCGGGAGTGTGCGCACCCTGACGTCGAGGACCTCCTCTTCCAAGGCGCGCGCGCCGTGGAGATCGCCAAGGCCGAGCAGCGTGCCGGCCAGGTTCAAACGTGCGTTCTGGAGATCGGGATTGTCATCGTGGAGCGTGCGCGTCGCGACCTCGAGGACCTTCTCTTGCAGGACGCGCGCGCCGGCGAGG
>CAYRQC010000090.1:0-3437 GCA_964426265.1 uncultured Phycisphaerales bacterium
CTCCAGAACCGGCATCCGTCGCGAGCCGCACGTTCAGCACCGACGACACCCCGTCGAGGCACTCCATCGCCTCGCGGCAGACGCGCGCGGTCTTCAGCGGCACCTCGCACGATCGCGCGGTCGCCGCCGCGATGGCGGCATCACGCGCCTCCCGTTCGGCGGGGTCGCTCTGCGGCAGCTTGCGCGCACTGCGTACCGACTCGAACGCCGCCGCGTCCTCATCCGCCAGGCGGCCGAGCTGCGCCGCCGCATCGAGCAGCGCTCGTTCCACGCGCGCGAGAACGGCATCGTGGCCGGCGTCTCCACCCTTCCGGTTCATCGAAAAGCGGACCGCCATGCACCCCAGCGCAGCACCCAGCGCTCCGGCCAGCGCAGCGCCCGTTCCGCCGCCCGGCGTCGGCGTACGCGCGGCCAGCTGCTCGATCAGCTGTGCGAACGTGGATTGGACGAACGGGGCATTCGCAAACGAGGGCTCTGCGCCCATCGAACGATCTCCACCAACGGCGCCCGCCGGCACCACCGAGCAGCCGGCTCATCCATCGCGGCTGCGGGAGCGCGACCCGGAGAGGATCGCGAGGATCTTGAGCAGCTCGACGATCGCCGCGGCTGCCGAGGCGACGTAGGTCCAGGCGGCCGCGGACAGCACCTTGCGCGCCCCGTCGACCTCGTCGGCCACCAGCACGCCGCTGCCGCCGAGCAGCCGCAGTGCACGCCGCGAAGCGTCGATCTCCATCGGCAACGTCACCAAGCTGAAGAGCACCGCGGCTGCCAGGCCGATCGCTGCGACGACCAGGATCGACGCTCCCGATCGACCACCCGAGAAATACATCACCGCCATCCCGATCGGCATCACGAACATGCCGAGCTTCGACACCAGCGACACCGCGGGGACCATGCGCGTTCGCAGCATGAGCCATGCGTAGCCATCGGCGTGCTGCAACGCGTGGCCGGTCTCGTGCGCGGCGACGCCGAGCGCGGCGACCGACCGTCCGCCGAATACCGACTCCGACAGCCGCAGCGTCTTGGCCCGCGGGTCATAGTGGTCGGTGAGAAAACCGTGGGTCGCCTCGACCTGGACATCGTGGATCCCACGCGAACGGAGCAGCAGCTCGGCGACCTCCGCTCCAGTGAGACCCGATCGCGTCGTCACGCGCGAGAAGCGGGCGAACGTCGACTGGACGCGCGACTGCGTGATGATCGCGAAGGTGAACGCCGCGAGCGGCAGCCAGATCCCGTAGATCGGGTTGACCCACGGCGGCAAGAACCAGATGAAGAGGAGAGCGTGCATGTCGAGCCCCAAGCGAGCCGCGTCAGCGTGACGCCTCGGGCGAGCCGGCGCGCCGGTTGACGCACCGGGTGCCGGGGGCCGTCACGCTCGAACCGCGGACAGCAACGCGAATGCCGAGGCGTGCCAGGCGAAACGCGCCGGAGTATACGAGCCGTGATGAGCGACCCTTCCGAGCTCTACCTCGACTGCAACGCGACCCTGCCACTCCTGCCGGAGGTGCGCGAGGTGCTGCACGCCGCGCTCGAGGAGTCGCTGGTGAACCCGTTCAGCGCCCATCGCGCCGGCGAACGATCGCGGCGCCGACTCGACCGTGCGCGCGAGCAGGTGGCGGCGCTGCTTGGAGCGCAGTCGGATGAGATCGTCTTCACCTCAGGCGGCACCGAGGCGAACCAGTTGGCGCTCTTTGGCGCGGTGCTGCCCCGACCAGGCGGACGTCATCTCGTCGTCTCGGCAATCGAGCACTCCTCGACGCTCGCCGCCGCGCGTCAGCTCGAGCAGCTCGGTGCTGTCGTGACGTGGGTCGCGCCCTCACTCGATGGTGTGGTCGGGGTCCCCTCGCTGCTCGCGGCCGTGCGCCCCGAGACGAGCGTGGTCGCGCTGATGGCGGCCAACAACGAAACCGGCGTGCTGCAGCCGGTCGAGGCGCTCGCGGTGGCGCTCGCGGAGCGACGCGTGCGACTGCACGTCGATGCCGTGCAGCAGGTCGGCCGCTTGCCGCTCGATCTAGCGCGACTGCCCGCAGCGACGGTGTCGATCAGCGCACACAAGCTCGGTGGCCCGCCGGGCGTCGGCGCGCTCTATGTCCGCCGTGGAACGTCGCTGCTGCCCTTGATCGCCGGCGGCCGGCAGGAGCAGGGTCGGCGCGGCGGCACTCACGCGCTGCTCAGCCTGATCGGTTTTGGGGCGGCAGCGGTGGTCCATGCGCGCCACGTCGCAGCGGGACCCGGAAGCGGTGCGCGCGACCGATTCGAGGCCGACCTGCGCGCGCTACTGCCGTCCGTCACCATCGTCGGCGCCAGCGCCGCCCGACTCCCCAACACCTCAGCCGTGACGTTCGAGGGCGAGGATGCGGCGAACCTGGTCGGCGCGCTGTCACGCGCCGGGCTGCACGCTGCATCGGGTTCGGCCTGCCAATCCGGTGCCACCGAGCCCTCGCACGTGCTGCGTGCCATGGGGCTCTCTGCAGCCGCCGCCCGTGCGACCGTCCGATTCAGCTTCGGCCCCGACCACATGCCGGCCGATGGATCTCGCGCGGCCGCGCTCGTCGCGCAGGTCGTCCGGGAGCGGCGCGAGCCGGCAAGTCGCCTGTAGCAAACCCGAAACTTGTTCTGTAGCGATATCTTGGCCCCGTCTCCTCTGGGACGGGTTGCCGCGGAAGACGGCGGCTCGCCCACCGTCTCATGCGGAGACTGCGACCATCGCGGCATCTGCAATCCCGCCCCCGGAATCCCACAGCACCATGAAGCGCGCCTCTCCACTCCTCTTGTTGGTCCTGGCACTCGTTGTCGGCGCCATCGCCTGGATCACGATCGCCTCGCTGCAAGGCGATCCCGCCAGCGTCACGACCGGAAACGGGGCAGCTCGCCCTCTCTCCCCCGCACCGGAAGCGATCGTGCCGCCGGCGGAAAGCGTCGGAAGCAACCGCGAGCCGCCCGCACCAAGCGTCATCCGCACGGAGGCGCCCAAGCCGTTGCCCGCCTCGACCGAGATCCCGAGCGAGACGCACGGTCCGCCCGGCGCGATCGTCGGTCGCGTCGTGAGCCCCGACGGCAACCCGATTCCGGGCGCCGACGTCGAGCTCGTACGCGGCCCGACCGCTGCCATCCAGCTCGCGACGCTCTACACCCACTTGAACCTCGTGACGCAGACCGACAAGGCCGGTCGCTACCGCTTCAACACCGTCGATCCCAACGACGACTACATCGTCGTCGCGGCGCATCCCGACTTTGGCGACTGTGAAACCGGCCCGATCATCGTCCCGCCCGAGACCGAGAAGGATGCCGGCGACATCCGGCTGCGCGCCGCGACGTTCGTCGAGGGCTTCGTCCGTTGTGACAGCCGTCCGTTGCCGAATGCGACGGTCACGCTCTCCAACGCAATGGACCGCCTGCGCAAGCTGCGCCCCAACCTGCCGAACGCACCCGACTTC
>CAYRQC010000091.1:0-18020 GCA_964426265.1 uncultured Phycisphaerales bacterium
CACCCGGATAGCCCAGGATGAAGAGGCCCTTGGTACGGATCCCGGCAGCCGCCGTCCAGCGGACCGCCTGTTCGGAGCGGGCGATGTCCGCCGCCTTGTCCATCGCCTTCAGCACCTCGTTGGATCCCGACTCCAAACCGAAGCTGATCTCCCAACAGCCCGCCTCCTTCATCAACGCGAGGAGGTCCGGCTTCACCGTGTCGACCCGCGCCGCACAGCTCCAGGTGATCTTCATGCCGCTGGCGATGATCAGCTCACACAGCTTCATCGTGCGCGACCGGCTCGCCAGGAACAGGTCATCGACGAACAGGATGTGGCGAACCCCATACGTCGCCTGCAAGTGCTGCATGATCTCGAAGACCCGTTCCGGGCTGTAGGCACGCACCTGCGCACCGAACGTCGACGTATCGCAGAACTTGCAATGGAATGGACAGCCGCGGGATGCCGCGATGGTGGCAACGGGCAGGCGCGGAAAGTCATACACGGCCGCCGGATAGGCATCCGGGAAGTTCGGCAGCAGATCCCACGCCGGCATCGGGAGGTGGTCGAGCACGCGGTTGATCGGCAGCGCCGGGTTGCTGCGGATCTGGTCACCCTGCATGTACACGGCGCCCGGCACGGTGCCCAAGCCACGCCCTGCGTCCAGCGCCTCCAGCAAGCGGACCAGCGCCTCCTCGCCCTCGCCCTCGATCGCGACGTCGAACTCGCGAAAGCGGCTCATGGTCTCCTTCGCCATCGACGAGACGTGCGGCCCACCGACGATGATGGTCGTTCCGGGCAGGGTCGATTTGATCTTGCGCGCGATTTCGGCGGCGCTCCAGACACCAACCGTGAACAGGGTGATCCCGACGTAGGCAGGCCGCGCCTCCAGCACGCGCGCCACGACGGCATCAACCCCCAGATTGAAGATGTCGCTCTCAATGATGGAGGACTGGTAGCCGTGCTGGCGGACTTCCGCGGCCAGATGCAACAGTCCCAGCGAGGGCGATTGATTGGTGACACTCTTGACGAACTCGTAGCCCGGCGCGACGCGGTCGTAGGGCGGAGTGATGAAGACGATCCGGCGGTTCCGAGTCGACGTCTTCTCGGGAGGCACGAAGTCCGGCGCCCTGACGTTCGTCTGCTCGCTCGCCAGGGTGGTGGCATCGCTGTGCAAGCTACTCTCCAACCGGCAGCGGTGGCGCATCCAAGCAGCGGACGGCGCGGAACCGCGAGCTTTCCACAATAGGTCCGTTCGCCCCCATCGGGCAACGACCTCCATGCAAGCGTGACGACGGAAGTCGCCTCACGCCGGCGCCCCATCGCTGGCGGGCGAGAAGCGCAGTGAGCCCGTGGTGATCCGCATGCGGCCGCGCACGATCTCGAAGGCGACCTCCGGCTCATCGTCGTTCCACCGGAGGACGATGGCGAGCTCATCGAGCGGGACGATCCGGTCCAGGAACTTGAGGCCGGAGAGCTCCGCGAGGGCACCGAGCCCGGGTCGGGTCCGCCGCACGCAAGGCAGCACCAGCTGGTCGAGCTGTACGGCGGCTGACAGCACCGGATAGCCGGGAAAGTGCCCTTCGAAGAAGGCGAGGTCGGCCGGCAGCTGCGTCACGAAACGACGGCACCGACCCGGAACGTACGGCTCGTCGGAGGGGCGCTCCTCGAAGGTGAGCGCGCGCACGTGTGCCGCACCGTCCGACGAACGATCGAAGAACGCGAGCAGCTCGATCCGCGACAACTGCCCATTCGCGTCGCGCGCGAGCTCCGCCACGCGGCGCACCGTCACGCGTGGTCCGATCGCTCCGCTCCCACCGCTCGCTCCAATCGACGCTGCGATCGACGTGGCGATCCAGCGATCGACCGCGTCGGGAGCGAGGCGCGGAGCGACGACGGCGACGAGGAGCTCGCTTGCACGGCCACTCGTGGACGGAAGCGCGACGACCGCCGCGTCGTCGATCTCTTCGTACGCGAGCAGCCGATCGGCGAGCGCGTCGGCCTCTCCGGACGACGACGCGGTTGACGCCGCGGAAGCGGTCGACGCCGCCGATGCGATCCATGGGCCGATCGGCCACGCGAGCAGCTCACAGCGGAGCCGCTCGCGCAGACGCACCCGGGTGTCGCTGTCGGGCTGCCCGAGCAGCGTGACTACGGCGCGAACCGCCGGCGGTCCTGCGCCCGCGAGTCGAGCGAGACGCCTCAAATGAGCCGGGACGCTGATCAACAGCGAGGCCGAGACGTCACGCAGCGCCCGGTCGATCGCCTCGCCATCGCGCGGCGTGTCGAGAGCGAACACGCCACCGGCGGCGAGCGGCGCGAGCAGCGTCGGGACCAGCCCCTCGGGATGGGTCGGCGAGAGCGTGGCGACGATTCGTTCACCGCGCCGCAGCGCAAGCACTCCAACTGCCTCGAACGCCGCACACGCAAGCTCCACGGGCACTTGGAGCGGTCGTCGTGTCACTGGCGCAATGCCGCTCTCGAGCCAGGTCGCGACGTCGAGTCCGCGTCCCGCGCCGAGGTCGTGCAAGATCGCGACGACTCCCTCCGCGGCAAGGAACGGCGCGCTGGAAGCGCGGCTCGCGTCGGCCGGCAGCAACACGGAGTGGCCCGCCTGCCATGCCGCGAAGAGCGCGACCGCGAAGGCGTAGCGATCAGTGTCGAAGGTGAGGCAGACGCGCGAGCCAGGCGTCGCCGGCGGCAAGCGCGCCGCGAGCGCGCTCGCGTGATCGAGCAGATCCGCGGCGCTGCGTGTGCGGACACTGCCGACTGCGACCGGGTCCTCCGGCCGATGGTTTGCCAGCAGCTCCCGCAACTCAGGGTCTCCCCGCGTCGTGCGGCGCCGTGAGTCGCCCAAAGCGGATGCGCCGCCCGATCCATTCACTTGCGACCAGCACCCCGATCAGCAGGTAGGCGATGAGGCCGTTGTAGGTCGTCCACGCCGCGAGCGATGCGGTGAGCGTGAGCACCAGCGCCGTCGCGCCATTGGCCGCGAAGAAGGCGACCCACACCAGCGTCCAGCCACGGCACCAGCGACGCTTCGGCTCGGAGAGCTCCGGCTCCTGCAGCCGTGCGAAGCGCTCGATCATCGGGACCGAGCCCGACCGCAAGGTCGTCGCGAAGGTCACGAGGAGCACGCCATTGACCCCCACCGGCACGAGCAGGACGAAGCCGCTCGCGCCGAGCAGCGCACCAGCCGCGAGACAGGCGATCGTGGCGACCGGCGCCCAAGCGAGGCTGCGCAGCGCGCGTCCATCCAACCGACGGAGCCGGTGCACGACCAACGGCGCGAGCGCGACGAGGAGCACCAGCGCCACGGTGCGCGTGCTGAAGCGGGCGAGGCCGAAGTAGACGACCAGCGGGTAGGTGACCAGGAGCAATCCGGCGAGCGCGTTCGTCAGCCGGCGGCCGAGCCGGCGGCGCGGCGGCTCGCCATTCGGCACGTCAGCTTGCGGCGGGCGTCCCACCCGTGCTCCCGCCGGTGGCCGCCTTGGCCTGCTCGGCGCGGATGAAGTCGGCGAGCGAGTGCACCGATTGGAAGTACTCGCGGTTGTGCTCGTCGTTCTCGCGCACGCGCACTCCGAACCGGCTGTGGATCGCGAGCGCCAGCTCGAGCGCATCGATCGAGTCGAGCCCGAGCCCGGTGCCGAAGAGTGGCGCGTCGGTGACGATGTCCGCCGGATTGACGTCCTCGAGCATCAGCGTCTCGACGATCATCTTCTTGATCCGGTCTTCGATCGACTCAGTCATCGTGGTCATCGTCCTGACCGTGTCATCGTTCGACTCTCGCGGAGCCACCAGCCACCTCCCGCCCCACGGACTGGCAGGTCGCCACGGGCGATTGCCGGTAGCGACTCTCCACGCGGTGCTTGAGCAAACGGCTGTCGAAGTCTAGTGCCGCCGGATCGTCTGCTGCAAGCACCTCGATCTCCAGATGTGGCATCGGGTGCTGCACATCGAGGAAGCCCACCTCCTTCGACAACCAGCGTGGCTCACAACCGATCTGGAGCGACACGACCGGCACGCGCGCACGGCAGGCGATCTCGAACGCGGCACGCCCGAACGCGTGCATCCCGACCACCGGCGAGCGCGTCCCTTCGGGAAAGACGATGACCACGAAGCCCTGCCGCAGTCGCAGGACCGCCTCGTCGACGACGCGACCGGTGGCCAGGCGATCGGCCCCGGAACCGGGAACGTGTCCCGCTCCCACCAGCAACGTGCGCAGCCCGCGACGCAGGAAGAGCTGCGGCTTCGTGATGGAACAGCCGCCCCCGAGCAGTGCCGTGATCGCGGCCACATCCAGCAACGTGGGGTGATTCGCGACCACCACGAACGGCCGCTCCGGCAGGTGCGCAAGGCGCCGTCGATGCTCGAAGCGCACGATCCGGAAGAGCCACATGGTGTCGAACAGCACCCGAAATGCGTTCGCCGTGATCCACTGCAGCCGGCGCGCACGCGCCGCCGGGTCGCGCGTGCGCACCACGCAGAACAGCCAGAAGGTCGCGTACCCGACCGGCGCGATCAGTGCATAGAAGCCGAGGACCAGGACGACGCCCACCAGACGGAGGCGGCGCCACCACGCGTCGCGCAGCGAACGGCCATTGGCGGACGCCGCGGCGGGTGCTGGATCGGGCGACGTCGCGATCATCCGCTCCCTGCCCATTCCGTGCTGGCCACCCGGTGACCCAGGTGGACCCAGATCGTATGGTGACCCGCGTCGCCGGAACTGACCCGCACGAGCGCGTGCACGTTCACGGCAAGGCATACCGGCCCCGAACACGAGCGCAAGACACGGGAACGCGACATGCTCGAAGCCAGTCCGGTCGACCCGCGCCGTTCGACCACCGACGTGATCATCTGCGGCGGCGGCCTCGCGGGGTTGCTGCTCGGCCGCCAGCTACGGCGCGAGCTGCCGCAGCTCTCGGTCACCATCCTCGAGCGCACTCGCCGTCCGCTGCCCGACGCCGCCCACAAGGTCGGCGAGTCGTCGGTCGAGATCGCCTCGCAGTATCTCGAGAAGCTCGGGCTCCGCGAGTACCTCCTCGATCGCCAGCTCGTGAAGTTCGGCCTGCGGTTCTTCCCGGGAGGCGGCCATCTCCCCCTCGCGGCGCGCACCGAGATCGGTCCGAGTGTCGAGCCGATCGTGCGTTCCTACCAGCTCGATCGCGGTCGCCTCGAGGACGACCTGCGCGCGTTCGACCAGGCCGACGGCGTCGAGCTGATCGAGGGGGCGAACGTCCTCGACGTGACGCTCGGCACGGGTGACGCGCAGCACGGCGGCCTACATATCGTCGAGTACGAGCGCGACGGCCAGAAGCAGCAGCGAACGGCGCGCTGGCTGGTCGACGCCGCGGGACGCTCGGCGATCATGCGCAAGAAGCTCCGCCTCACGCGCGGCTCGGGCCACGGTGCGAGCGCCTCGTGGTTCCGCATCCGCGGCCGGCTCGACATCAACGACCTCGTCCCGCGTGAGGAGACGGCGTGGCACGCGCGCGACGGCTCCGACCGGCGGTGGCGCTCGACCAACCACCTGATGGGTCCGGGCTACTGGGTCTGGATCATCCCGCTCTCGACCGGCAACACGAGCATCGGGATCGTGGTGCACAACGAGCTGCACGAGTTCCACACGATCAACACGCTCGAGAGCTCGCGCGCCTTCATCGCGAAGAACGAGCCGGTGCTCGACCGCGTGCTCGACGGTTGGGAGGTGCTCGATTTCCTCTGCCTCAAGGGCTACAGCCACGGGGTCGCGCGTGGCTGGTCTGCGGATCGCTGGGCGATGGTCGGCGAGGCGGGTGCGTTCGTCGACCCGCTCTACAGCCCAGGCAGCGATTTCATCGCCTACGCCAACTCCTTCACCGTGGAGTTGATTCGCACCGATCTCGCCGGCGGCGCGCTCGCAGCCAAGACGACGCTCCTCAACGGGCAGTACCGTTCCCTGTTTGGCGGGACCGTCGACCTCTTTCGCCAGGCCGCGCCGGTCTACGGCCACGCCCGCGCGATGGCGGCCAAGCTCGTGTGGGACAACTTCACCTACTGGTCCTTCTCGTGCCAGTACTTCCAACAGTCGATCTTCCGGCTCGAACCGGAGGAGCACGCCCCGTTCGCCGCCGTCGGGATGCGCTTCATCGAGCTGTCGAACTGCATGCAGACGCTCTTCCGCGCGTGGGCCGAGCTCGCGCCGCAGGGTGACCCGGAGCCGACCTTCCGACTGATGCCGGTCTTCCCGTCGATGCTGGTCGATGCGCACATCGCGGTGGGCCGCCGCATGACACCACCCGAGACGCTCGACTACATGCGGGTGTGCGCGAAGCAGGCGGAAGAGATGGCGAGCGAGCTCGTGCTGCGTGTGGTGCAGGAGCTCGGCCCGGAGGTGGGCGAGCAGCTCCTCGATCGCCTGCAGCTCGATCGTCTGCAAGTCGAGATCGCCCCTGAACGCCTCGAGATCGAGAGCGCCGGGAGCCTCGTCCGCCATCGCCGCCTCTCGACGATCGCGAAGGACATCGAGCGCAGCCTCGGTCCAGTGCGACGCCACCCGGAAGCGGTGAGCGCCCGCGAGCTGCTGGCACAGGGCCGGAGCGCATGACGGTCGATCCGCGGCGGGACGAGACGGCTCGGCGCCTCTTCGATCTCCTCTCGGGCAAGTACCGGGCGCAGGCGCTCTCGACCGCGGCCTCGCTCGGCCTCGCTGACGCTCTGGCCGGCGGCCCCAAACGCGCCGACCAGCTCGCCGCCGAGCTTGGGTGCGACGCGGATCGGCTCGGGCGGCTGCTGCGCGTGCTGGCCGGAATCGGCGCCCTCGACGAGGATCCGGTGAACGGCTTCGGCCTGACCGATCTCGGGGCGCTGTTGCGACGCGACGCCCTCGGCCCGCTTGCGGCGTTCGTCGGTTCGCCGGAGCAGTGGAATCCCTGGTCTTCGCTTCGTGACGCGCTCGGATCGGATGCGCGTTGCGCCTTCGAGCGCGCCCACGGCAGCGACCTCTACACCCACGTCGCACGCGATCCCGCGGCGGCGCGGCGCTACGACGCCGCGGTCGACTCCTTCACGCGCGACGACGTGCGAGCACTCGTCGAGCGCTTCGACTTCGGCGGCGCGCACCACGTCGTCGACCTCGGTGGCGGGCGCGGTCTGCTGCTCGCCACGCTTTGCGAACGCTGGCCTCACCTGCGCGGCGTCCTGTTCGACCTCCCGCATGTCGTTGCAAGCGTGAAGGAAGCGCTCGCCGCGCGTTTCGGTGAGCGCCTCGCGTTCGTCGGCGGACGCTTCCAGGACGGCGTGCCGGCGGGCGGCGACGCCTACGTCCTGCGTCACGTGCTCCACAACTGGGATGACGAGATCGCCTGCGCCCTGCTCGCCGACGTCGCGCGCGCGATGGATCGGCGCGGCCACGTGCTGGTGATCGAGGGGATCCTCTCGCCCGACAACCGGCTCGACACCGTGCGGCTGCTCGACCTCGAGATGCTCGTGCTCACCGGCGGGCGCGAGCGGCGCAAGCCCGAATGGCGCCACCTCTTCCGCCGTGCCGGGCTCGCGCTGCGCAACGTCGTCGCGCTCACCGAAGCGAGCTGGCTCCTCGAGGCGACACCGATCAACAACACACCGATCAACGCGACACCGCGCCGCGGCTGAACGAAGCGCCGGGTGGTGCCTCGGCGTGGATGAGTGTCAGCACGGCACGCGCGATCACCCCGCGCTCGTCGCTCGCCTCGGTCTCGAAGAGGCTGGCGCTGTCGCTCCCGCGCACGCGCCGCACTTCGAGGAGCAGCTCGCTGCCGACCGCGAGTGAGGCGCGCGTGAGCGTCATCGAACGGCACCCCACCACCATCCCGACCCGCACCGAGCCGTCGGCATGGAACGCCTCGCAGCCGAGGCACGCGGCGACCGCCTGTGCCAGGTACTCGAGCAGGTAGATGCCCGCCACGCGTCCGTCCTGCACGAAGAGCTGCCCTTCGCGCACCACCAGGCGAGCGCGCGCGAAACCGGGCGACCATGAGAGCAGCCGCTCGAGCGCGAGCGTCGGCGGCGCATGCGGCACCAGGTCGGCGACGGGCGGCAGCTCTCTCATCCGGCGGCGATCCGCTCGATCTCGGCGCACCAGCCCGCGCCGGCGCCGCGATCGAGCCGCACGCGTCCCGACTTGCCGCGCGCGATCGCGTCGACGAGATCGACGAGGCCCGCCTGTGGATTGCGGGCGAGGCGCGGCAAGAGGTCGGGCGGCGCGATCGTCGCTTCGCCGCCGGCAACGACGCGGAAGCGCGGGTGCGCCGGCGCCGAGGCATCAGCCGGCGCGACCACGACGGCGGCGGCGAGCAGGTCATAGGCGAGATCGGCGGGCACGAGATTGGGCGGCGGCGTCTCATCGGCGCAGACGACCACGACCGGAAGCGCGAGCGTCGCGGCGATGCCGATCGCCTCGATCAACGCGGCGGCCGGAGTGTCCTCGTCGGCGGCGATCGACGTCGCGAGGCCGCGATTGCCGTTCGAGATCGAGATCAGGCCCGACGCCGCGTTGTGCACGCTCATCGTGAAGGCGGCGGGCGAGACGGGCTCGCGCGTGCGCCACATCTGATCGAGCAGACCGATCATGCTCGACGCCTCGCCGATCGACGAACCGACGATCATCGCGACCTGCGACGGATCGACGCCCGCCTGAGCCATCGCTTCGGCGGCCGCATCGGCGAGCGCGCGCGCGAGCAGGCTTCCGCGGCGCCGATTCATGCGATCGAGCGCGAGTCCGAGCGGCTTGCTCGCCGCCTCGTCGCGCGCTCCGCTCACCCAGCTCGTGGCGGAGGGAAAGCCGGCGAGCCACAGCCCGTAGCCGAGGATCTCGAAGCGGTCGGAGGTTGCAGTCATGGCGCCCCCAGCAGGACGCTGACGTTGTTGCCGCCGAACGCGAACGAGTTGCTGATGACGCGGCGGAACGCCCCGCGCGTGACCGCTGTTGGCACGCGGATCACGATTTCCGGATCGAGCGGCTCGGCGTGGAGGGACGGCGGGATCCACTGCTCCTCGATCGCGTAGGCCGCGAAGGCGGCTTCGATCGCACCCGCCGCGCCGAGCGTGTGGCCGGTGAAACCTTTCGTGCTGACGACCGGGATCTCCGTCCCGAAGAGCCCGGCGATCGCGCGCGCCTCGGCGATGTCGTTCAATCGCGTGCCGGTGCCGTGGGCGTTCACGTGGTCGACGTCCGACGGCCGGCAACCGGCCTGCTCGAGAGCGCGCGTCATCGCGTCGAGTGCGCCGCGTCCCTCCGGATGGGGCGCGCTGATGTGGTAGGCATCGGACGACTCGCCAACGCCCAGGACGACCGCGCGCGCATCGCCCTCGCGCTCGACCAGCAGAAGCGCCCCACCTTCGCCGATGCTGAGCCCGGCACGCTCGGCGCTGAACGGGCGGCACGGCCCGCGATCGAGCGCGCCGAGTGCCTGGAAGCCGAGGAGCGTGATCCAGCAGAGCGTGTCGATGCCGCCGACGATCGCGGCATCGAGCATCCCGGCCGCGATCAGCCGTTGCGCCGAAGCAAGCGGCTTCGCGCTCGACGTGCAGGCGGTCGAGACCATCCACCGCGGGCCGCGCGCGCCGGCCAGCGTCGCGACGACGTGCAGGACCGCGCCAAACGTGTGCTGGCGACGGAAGTCGTAGTCGGCCGGCAGCACACCGCTCTCGATGTACTCCCGGTAGGCGCGCTCCGTCGTCTCGGCGCCCGCGGTGCTGGTCCCGAGGATGACGCCGATCCGCTCGGGTCGCCAGCGCGAGCGCGCACGTCGCAACGGCTCGTCGAGCTGCGCGACGAGGTGGGCCGCCATCCGCGCGATGCGGGTCGACCAGGGCTTCAGCGCGCGGTCGAGCTCGGGTAGGTCGCACGTGACGGCTCCGGTGACCGTCTCGAACGCGAGCGGGCGGTCGGGCCGCGCGAGCCCGCTACGGCCGGACGCGAGCGCCGCGAGGATCTCGGCGCGGGTCGCACCGAGCGCATGCAGTGCAACGTAGCCGGTGATCGGGAGCGGAGGGACCCGCGATGGTGCCATTCAGACTCCCCGTCGAATCGACCACCAGCGCGCGGTCACGATACGGTCCGCCTTGTGACACGGGCGCGCAACGAAGCGATGGTCGCCGACAGCGATCGCCCGCCACCGGCAAGCTCCTCCAACGAGAACGGATCGTCGACGTGCGGTGCAGCGCGTTCGAGCAACGCGACGAGGAAGGCGCGGCGCGGCGCGAGACCCACCGCACGCGCGACCTCCGGCGTCAGCCAGTCGCCGAGGCAGACGAGCGCCGCGCTCGCATCGCCGGCCGCGAGGAGTGCGGCGGCTTCGGCGAACGCCTCCGACTCGCAGCCAGGCGCCACCGACAAGCAGAGGCTCGGACCCGTCAACCCGTGGCGGATCGCGAGGTCGCCGATGCAGGTGCTCGGCAGCGTGTAGGCGAACCAACGCGGCGACGGGCCGAGCGGCGACGAACGCGACTGCTCGTAGCGCCAATCGCAATCGAGGCAGCCGGCGGCAGTGGCGAGCACCACGGCCGTCGACTGCCGTCGCTCCGGCGAGAGCCCCAGCCCGACGCCGAGCGACTCCACGGCCAGCGCGAGCGAGAAGCTCGCGAGATCGAGGCGCCGGAAGCCCGACCACGGTGCGGCGATGAGATCGCGCGCGGCCCGCGGTGACGCCGGCGGCTCTCCACCGAAGTCGCTCCACGCGACGCTGCGATCGGGCGAGGCGACGAGCCCTTCCTCGTCGATCGCCGCCGCGCGGGCGATGCGCCAAGGTGTGTCCCTCATCGCGGCTCGCTCCGGCGGAACGCGATCGCCGCATTGATGCCGCCGAAGCCGGCGGCGAGCTTGAGCGCGACGCGGCTCTGCGCCAGCGGACGCGCGCGCGGTGCGAGGTCGAGCGCGATGTCGGGATCGAGCTCCGAAAGGCCGACGTTGCCCGGCACCACGGCGCGCCGCAGGCTCTCGATCGCGACCACGCTCTCGAGCAGGCCGCTCGCGCCAAGCGTGTGGCCGACCTGTCCCTTGATGCCGCAGGCCGGCGGCGAACGGCCAAGCGCGCGCGTGACCGCCCGTCCCTCCATCGCGTCGTTGTAGCTGGTGCCCGTGCCGTGGAGGTGGACCACGTCGACGTCGCGCGGCTCGAGCTGCGCGGTGGCGAGCGCCCGTTCGATCGCCGACGCGAGGCCGGCGCCGTCGCGGCTCGGGCCGGTCACGTGATTCGCGTCGTTGCTCTCGCCCGACCCGGCGATCGTGCAACCGAGCCCCACGCACGGGTGCGCCGAGAGCAGGAGCGCGCCGGCCCCCTCGCCGAGCGAGAGGCCGCGCCGGTGTCGATCGAACGGCCGGCACGCCTGCGAATCGAGCGCCTGGAGCGACTCAAACCCTTCCACGATGAACGGGCAGAGTGCATCGACACCGACGACCAGCACGCGCGCCGCTCGACCGCTCGCGATCCAGCGGCGCGCCAGCGCGAGCGCGGAGAGGCCCGACGCGCAGGCACAGCTCACCGCCGCGCGCGGCCCCCCGAGCTCGAGCGCCGATGCGACGCGTTCGACGAGGCGCGCCGGAAGGCCCAATCCAGGTGGCGCCGACTCGGTCGATCGTTGCCGCGCGCCAATTCCCGCCGCCTCGGTGACTCCGGAGAGATCGCCTTTCGCGGACGCAAGCACCAGCGCGATCGCCGACCGATCGCTCGCACCAGGATCGAGCTGTTGCGCTTCAAAAAGTGCTTCGCGTGCAGCCGCCATCGCCAGGTCGAACGCGAGCCCGCCGCCCGCGTCGATCTGCGCGAGGTCTGCCTCCGTGAGCTCTCCAGCCACGCTCGCCACGGTGCGTGCGGCGGCGAGCCGGCGGCGCGGTGCCAGTCCGCATCGACCGGCAAACAGACCTTCGAGGAATGACTCGACGCCGATGCCGAGACAGGTGACCGCCCCGCGGCCCACGACGGTGGCGACGGGTGCGCGATTCAACTGCGCACCGCTTCCGCTTCAGGCTCACCCTTCTCGACCACACTCGCGCCGCCGACGCGCTCCCAGCGCTTGAGCAGGAGCGGCGTGCAGACGGTGGTGACCACGCCGACCACCAGGAGCGTCGAGAAGAGCGAAGCATCGACCAATCCGCTGCGGTAGGCGATGTTCGCGACGACCATCTCCATCACGCCGCCCGCGTTCATCACGATGCCCACCCCCTTCGCCTCGCGAATCGGCAAGCCGCAGAGACGGGCGCTCCAGTACCCGCCGACGAGCTTCGCGAGCGTCACCACGACGATCAGCGCCACCACGAAGAGCGGATGAGCCAGTGTCTCTACGTTGAAATGAGTCCCCTGGCACGCCAGGAAGAGCGGTGCGAAGACGGTCGTGGTCAGCCCCTCGACCTGGTGATGCAGTGGATGGGTGTCGCCCGGGTCGGAAGTGAACTCGCGCACCGTGAGCGCGCCGAGGAACGCGCCAATCACGAAGTGGAGCCCGATCGCCTCGCTCGCCGCGGCGAGGAGCAGGATCAGGATCAGGATCAACGAGAGCGAGACGTCGGTTGCCCCGGCCGTGACACCGCCCCGCGCACGACGCGAGTCGAGGAACTTGCAGACGAGGCCGACGATCACCACCAGCACGAGGAGAGCGACGAGACGGAGCAGGGTCACACCAAGCAGCCCGGGCCACGACGCGCCGCCCGCCGACGCGTCGCGCGAGAGCGTGCCGAGCGTCAGCAGCACGACCACGTCGGCGAGCAGGGCGCCCGCGATCGTCACCTGCGCCATGCGCGTCCCGATCAGGTGGAAGCTCGCGAGGATGCGCAAGGCGACCGGGAGCGCCATCACCGAAGCACAGAGCGCGACGACCAAGCCGCCGATCCGGTCGTAGCCCGACCCGACCGCGACCGCAAAGCCGAGTGAACCGGGCAGGACGAGTGCAGGAAGGAGTGCCAGCGCGCCGCGGCCGCGGAAGACCGATGCGACGCTCCCGAGCCGCATCTCGAGACCGGCCGTCACGACGACGAAGAGCACCGCAAAGTCGGCGAGCGCGTCGATCTGGCTCCCGGCGCGCACGCCGTCGAACACCGCCGGTCCGAGCACGATGCCGGCGATCATGTGGCCGACCAGATCCGGCTGACGGAACCGCACCGCCATCCGCCCGAGCACGTGCGCCACCACGAGCAGCAGGAAGAGGCTCTGGATCAAGCTCATGCGCGCTGACTTTGGCCCGCACGTGCGCGACGCGGGTGACTCCGCAGCAGCATCTCCTGCACCGAGTTGCCGTCCCGCCAGACGTCCCCGGCGAGGAGCGCGGTGAACTCGCGCACCAGCCGATCGTCGCGCACCGACGCGAAGAAGACGTTGCGCACCCACTCGCGGCGGTAGAAGCGCTCGATCAGGCGATCGAAGGTCGTGTAGCCGCGCGCGCAGGTCGCGTGGTACGTCTCGAGCTGCAACCGGCGATCGTCGCGCAGCGCGCGCACGATCTCGTCGGCGAGCAGCTCGGCGGTGGCGATCGCGATCGTCACTCCCGACGAGAAGATCGGGTCGAGGAAGGCGCGGGCGTCGCCGAGCGCGGCGCAGCGATCACTGCTCGACGCGACGTTGTAGTAGCTCCAGTTGGTGATGCGGCGGAACGGCTGCGTGCGCTCGCCACCGGCGAAGAAGTCGCGGAGGAACGCCGAGCCGGTGAGGCTCTCCATCAGGACGCCCTCGGCCGTCGTGCCGGGCTTGGGAGTGCGCTCGACGAGGCCAACGCTGACGCGATCGCCCGGCAGCGGGATCAGCCAGAGCCAGCCGGCGGGGACCAGCACGATCGTGATGTCGCCGTTGCCGACGCAGCGTCGCGCCGTCGCGCTGGTCACGCGGCCGAAGGTCGAGAAGCTGGCGCAGCGGCCGAAGCGGTCGAGCAGCTCGATCGAATGGCGCCGGCGCCCCAGGAACGCCTGCTGGCCGGTCGCATCGATCGCGATGCGCGCCGCGATGCGTCCGAACGCGCCTTCGAGCTCGACGCCATCGGGATGCTCGTTCCAGCGCTCCACCTCCGCGCCGTAGCGGACGTCGGCGCCGAGCTGCTCCGCGCGCAGCGCGAGTGCATGGTCGAAGTATTGCCGCTCGACCTGGTAGGCGTGGGGAAAAGTCCCCTCGAGCGCGTGCGCGAAGTCGATGCGAAGCTGCTCTCCCGACGGCTCGTCGAGGAAGAGCGCTCCCGGCTTCTTCAAAGCGTAGGGCGCCTGCGACAGGTCGACGCCGAGCTTCGCGAGCCGCGGCAGGCACATCGTGAGCAGCGACTCGCCGATGTGGAAGCGCGGGAAGACCTCGCGCTCGACCACGCAGACGCGGACACCGGCCAGCCGCAGGAAGCCGGCCAAGCTGCTCCCCGCCGGCCCCGCGCCGACGATCGCGACCTCCGTGTCGATCTTGGTGGCCGCCATGCTCACTCCCAGCGCTTCAGGATCAGCGACGTGTTGATGCCACCGAACGCGAAGTTGTTGCTCATCACGTGGCGCAGCGCGAGCGGCCGCGGCTCGCCCCGCACGTAGTCGAGCTCGGCGCAGCGGGGATCGACCTCCGTGAGGTGGAGCGTCGGCGCGACCCACCCCTCCCGCATCATGTGGATCGCCATCCAGGCTTCGAGCGCACCGCAGGCACCGAGCGAGTGACCCATGTGCCCTTTCAGCGAGCTGATCGGGACGCGCGGGCCGAAGACGCGCGCGGTGGCCAGGCTCTCGGCGATGTCCCCGACCTCGGTGCCGGTCGCGTGCGCGTTGACGTAGTCGATCTGCCCCGGATCGAGCTCGGCATCGCGGAGCGCGTCGCGCATCACGCGCTCCATCCCGAGGTCGTTGGGCTGCGTCATGTGATCGCCATCGCAGTTCGACGCGAAGCCGACGATCTCGGCGTGCAGCGGCGCGCCGCGCTCGCGCGCCTGCCCGAGCTCCTCGAGCAGCAGCGTGCACGCCCCCTCCGACACCACCAAGCCGTCGCGCGTGCGATCGAACGGCCGCGGCGCCCGCACCGGCTCCACGTTCATGGTCGAGGTCGCGAACATGATGTCGAAGACCACGGCGTTGATGAGGTGCATCTCCTCGGCGCCGCCGGCGATCATCCGCTCGGCGCGGCCGTAGCGGACCGATTCGAAGGCGTAGCCGACCGCCTGGCTCGACGAGGTGCACGCGCTGCACGTCGGGATCACGCGGCCGCGCACGCCGAAGAACTGCGCGACATTGGCTGCGGCCGTGTGGCTCATGCACTGGATGTAGTCGTTGGGTGAGATGCTCCGCAACGTCTGCTTTCCGATCACTTGCCGCGCGTAGACCCCCATCGCCGGCGGACTGCCGCTGGTCGAGCCGTAGGCGATCCCGGTCGACCCGTCGTGCAGTCGCGGATCGTCGAGCAGTCGCGCATCGCGAAGCGCCCCTTCCGTCGCGACGGTGGCAAGCTGCGCGACGCGTCCCATACCACGCGTCTTCTGGCGGGCGTAGTGGGCCGGCATCGAGAAGCCCTCGATCGAGCCCCCGAGCCGCGTCTTCAGCCCCTCGATCGCATCCCATTCGCCCCGGTACAGGCGCACGCCGGTGCGTCCCTCGCGCAGGCCGGAGCGCACGCTCGGCCAGTCCATGCCGAGCGGACAGAGCCCCGCCATGCCGGTGACGACGACGCGCCGCTTCACAGCATCCCGCCGTTGACCGAGACCACTTGCCCGGTGATGTAGGCCGCGCCATCGGAGACCAGGAACGCGACCAGCGCCGCGACCTCCTCCGGCTTGCCAAAGCGCCGCATCGGAATGCGGTCCAGCACCAGCTCGCGGGGCACCTTCGCGGTCATGTCGGTCTCGATCAATCCGGGGGCGACGCAGTTCACCGTGATCTGCCGCTTCGCCAGCTCCTGCGCGAGCGCCTTGGTCGCGCCGATGATGCCCGCCTTGGCCGCACTGTAGTTCACCTGGCCGCGATTGCCGGCGATCCCCGAAAGGGACGACAACGTGACGATGCGCCCGCCGGCGCGCGCCTGGACCATCGGCATCACGAGCGGGTGAAGAACGTTGTAGAAGCCGTCGAGATTGGTGCGCAGCACCCGATCCCACGCCTCGCCGCTGAGCGCAGGAAAGGGCGCGTCGTCGCAGATCCCGGCGTTGCAGACGACGCCCCAGAATGCACCGTGCGCGGCGAGGTCGCGCTCGAGCGTCGCGGCACACGCCGCGCGATCGGCGAGATCGAAAGCGAGCAGCTCCGCGCGCGCGCCGACCGCGCGCGTCGCCTGGAGCGATTCCTCGGCAGCCGTCGCGTTGGAGTGGTAGTGGAGCGTGAGCTCGAAGCCGGCGCGCCCGAGCTCGATCGCGATCGCGCGTCCGATGCCGCGGCTCGCTCCGGTCACCAGGATCCGCCGGGTCATGGGCGCGGCTCCAGGGCCAGCACGCCAGGATCAGCCGGGCTGAAGACACTGAGCGCGCCGGAGGCCAGGAGCGCGCCGCTCGTGACATCGGCGACCTCACACTCGAAGCTCGCGAACTCGGCGTCGTTCCAGACGTCGCGCGCTCGCACTTCGAGCTCCTGGCCCGGCATGAAGCTGTGCGCGTGCAGCTCCAGCCGGCGCGAGCCGAGCAGGAAGCCGAGGCGGATCGGCTCCCCGACGGCACGCCGGCAGAGGCCCGAGTGGACGCCGACCGTCTGCGCCATGTACTCGAGCGCGACGACGATCGGCACGTGGCCGTGCGCGTCGGCGAACGCGCTGCGCGGCCCGATCCGGACCGCGCAGGTCGTCGCACGCGCGTCGTGGAATGTGACCGCGTCGACGAGCACCATCGGTGGCCGGTGCGGCAGCAGGTCGCGCATCGCAGGAAACGGGCCGCGGCGCGCAAGCGGTCGTGAGGCCGGACCTCCCACGGGATCGCTCATGGCTGCAAGAGTACGTGGGTCACGCGGGAAAGCGGGCTCGGAGCCTGGAAGCGCGGGCACGATGCGTCCCGAGCAGAACTCGGCGCGCTCGTTCGCCAGCTGGAACCTCACGGCGCCGTCCGCCCCGGCTTCGCGCTCGAGGCGGAGACGGAAGCGCTCGCGCGGCGTGAGGAGCTGCTTGAACTTGAGCGCCACGACCTCGCGCGGGGTGATCGCGCGGCCCAGCCAATCACTGGTCCAGGTGACCACCCAAAGGAGTTGCACGACCCCGGGTACGACCGGCAACCCGTCGAAATGGCCGCGCAGGCACCAGAGCTCCTCCGGGACCGCGAGCTCGACGGTCAGGTCGTGGTCGCCGCGCACCGCGGCCGTGACGACCGCCGCCCCGAATTCGAACCCGGGCGGCGGATGCGCGCTGGCGTCACGAGGTCTCCCCACCGCACTCACTCCGTTGATCCGCATGCGGCGCGCGTCTGCCGGACGGACGCTCACCCGACCGGGGTGCCGCCCTCGCCGTTGGCGATCGCCGCCGCGGCGGCCTGGGAGCTGACCAGTGGCTGACCGCAGGCGAAGTCGACGACGTCCTGGATCGTCAGGAGCTTGCGGAGATCATCCCCCTTCGGCTTGACGCCGAGCTGTTCCTCGATCTGCACGGCGAGATCGATGGCATCGATCGAATCGAGATGGAGGTCTTGCACCAGCCGCGCCGTCGGCACCAGCTGGTCGATGGCGATGCCGAACGTGCGGTGCAACGTCGCGACCACCTGCTGCTCGATCTCTTCACGCGTCGCCATGGTCGATTTCACGCTCGTAACGAGATTGGAGCTCGTCGGTCAACTCGCGCACCGCGATCGGGCGCGCAACCCCGGACTCGATCCACCGTGCGGGCGAGAGCGCAGGGTCGACTCGAAGCGTGAAGAGCGGCCTTCGAGCGGGCACCTGGTACCACTTCGATCCCTTCGTCAACACCGGGGGAGCACAGCCGATGAAGACGGGGACTATATCGGCACCCGAACCGAGCGCAATTCGCGCGGCACCGCGCTGGAACGGCTGCAGACCGCCCGGCGGCGACCGCGTCCCTTCGGGAAACAGGAGCACGTTGCGGCCCGCCTTCAGGCGCGCGATGGAGGTGTCGATGACCGCGCTCCCGTCGTCGTTGGGGATGTAGTAGGCGCCC
>CAYRQC010000092.1:0-7903 GCA_964426265.1 uncultured Phycisphaerales bacterium
CCGCACGCAGCCAGGAGACCGACATCGTCACTGGCCTGAAGCTCGGCGCCGACGACTACGTGACCAAGCCGTTCGGCCTCGCCCAGCTCTTTGCACGCATCGAAGCGGTGCTGCGACGGACGCGATCGATGGTCGGCGCGAGTGGCGAGGCGCCCGCGGTGCTCGAGCTCGGTTCCGTCCGTGTCGATCTGGTCGCGCGGCGCGTGCTGAGGAAGGAGGGTGCCGAGGATCTCACTCCGATCGAGAGCGAGCTGCTCGGCTACTTCCTTGCGCGCCGAGGTCAGGCGCTCGATCGTGCGCAGATCCTGAAGGACCTGTGGGGAGTCGAAGGGCGCCACGCCACGCGGACCCTCGACAACCACGTCGCGCGGCTGCGCAAGAAGATCGAGGAGGAGCCGGCGCGTCCGCGTTTTCTCGTCACCGCGCACGGCCACGGCTACCGCTTCGAGCTGCCCGATGGCCCCGCGACAAAGTCGTGACAGGATCGGGACGTGGAAGTGGTGGCGCGTCACGTCGAATCAGGGCGTTACGGTGCCGAATGTGAAGTGCCGAATGTGGAGTGAATCCATGCATTGCACGATCCCGGGCTTGCTCCTGGTCGCGCTCCTTGCCGCCACCGCTCCGGCACAGTCGAAGCCGGACGGCTCGCCCGACACGCTCTTCTATCGCGCCTACTACGACGAGGTGGCGCTGCGCGACTTCGCAAAGTCGGCGCAGGAGTACGAGGGCGCCTTCGAGGCGGCGGTCCAGGCCAAGCGCGACGACCTCACCGCGCGCTGCCTCGTCGGACGGGGTCGTTGCTTCACCGCGATGGGCAAGGTGGCCGAGGCCGAGCAGGCATTCCAGGCGGCCTTGAAGGTCGATCCGAAGTGCGAGGAGGCGAAGGCGGCGCTCGCGAACCGGAAGCAGGGTGACGCGAACGAGCCCGAGCTCGACCAGCGGATCGACGTCCTCATCGCGAAGCTCGCCGGTGAGGAGCGTGACACCGCTCGCAAGGATCTCGAGAAGATCGGTAGCGCGGCGATCCCGCGCGTCGTGTTGGGCTTGCGCAGCCGCGACGTCGCCACTGCCGAGGGCTGTGCGTTGATCCTGATCCGGACCAGAGCGCCGGGCCCGAGCCAGGAGCTGGCGCAAGCGATCCGGTCGGGCGAGCTGCTCTTCACCGCGGTGATCCCACCGCTGCTCTCATTCGTGCCGCCGAACGACGCCCTGCTCGCGGTCTACGAGGTGCTGCTGGCACAGCCAAGCGCGGAGGTGCGGCTCGAGACGGCGCAGATGTTCGCCGCGTCGTTCAACCAACAATCGTCCACGCGCGCCGACGTGACCGAGGCGATCCAACGGCTGCTCGATCGGCTCGCGCGGAGCGAGGATGCAAGGATCGCGACCAACCTGCTGGCGCGCTCCTACTCCTCCGGGATCGCCCCGCTCCTCGAGGCGGCGGCGCTCGACGCCATGGCGCGGCCGGAGGTCGAGGTGCGCCGCGCGGCGGTGCAGTTCTTCGCGCGGAACGACGAGGCGCAACGGTCGCTCGATGTGCCGAAGCTCAAGCGCCTGGCGGCGGCTCTCGCCGACCCTGATTCCGACGTCCGGACGCGCCTTGCCGACCTGGTGCTGTCGCGTCTGCGGAGCCTCGATCGGGACGAGTCGCGCCGGCAATGCCGTGAGCTGCTCGGCCACCCCGATCCGATCATGGTCGCCCGCGCCGCCAAGGAGCTGCGCGAGCTCGGACGCGAGCTGCTCGACGAGGCGACGATCGCGCGCCTCGTCGCCTCCGTGCGGCGCGCGATCACCGAGCCGATGCCCGAGGACGCGCGGCGCGATCTCGTGGAGGGGGTGATCGGCAGCGTCGAGATGAAGCTCCCCGATCTGATGGAGCTCTACGTGCTCGCGGGAGCGCCGCAGAGCCTCCTTCCAGACAGTCTGCGGGCGTGGGCGCGAGCAAAAGCACAGCAGCGGATGCAGCAGCTCCTCACCGCGTCCGATCACCCGGCGAGAACGACGATCGAGAGCTTTCTCGTCGATGGCCTGTCCGGCATCGGCGACGCGGAAGGGCGGCGGCAGTGGGTCGCCCAATGGGCCGGGGCGCCCCAGGACAACAACAACAGCGGCTGGCTGCCGATGACCGCCCTGTTCGTGCGCGCCGCCGCGGTGGACGACGGCGCCATCCGGCCGATCGCCTACAGTGAGCTCCGCAATCGCGGCGCCGATGGTTCCATTGCGTTGCCTTGGCTCGCCAAGGATCTGCTCACGGACGATCTCAAGTCGCGGGAGTCGCTGCTGTGGGTGGCCGGAACCTGGCCCGACCCGTCGTTCGTTCCGTCGCTGCGCCAGCGCTTCGCCGACGCCAAGGACCCCTGCAGAGCGACCGCCCTGTGGGCCCTTGTCGAGAACGTCCACGGAGAGGCGTCGCCGGAGATTGAGTCCGGGCTACAGGCGTCGGACCGGCAGCTCTTCCAGCGGGCCGTGGAGAGCCTCGTGAAGGTGGCGGCGGACGCGGCCGTCCCGCGCCTCGTCGCGATCGCGATCGAGCGGAAGGAGGCGCGGATCATCCTCGACGCGCTGATCGACGACCACTCGTCGCGACTGCGCGTCGCGCCGGAGATCCTGGCCGCCTTCGTCGATCAGCTTCCCGCCGCGCTGGTCGACGCGGACCTGCTCCCGCGTGTCGAGCGGTGGGTCCCGGCCCTCGCGCTCCACCAGCTCCTCGTCACGGCGATCCACAGCTCCAATGTCGATCTCCAGTGGCGAGCGATCGACATCGCCGGCCGGCAGAAGATCGACGACCTCTGGCCCGAGCTCGTACCGTTTCTCGATGCCCCGAACGGCATGTTGCGCAACGCCGCGGCCGATGCGTTGCAAGCCATCCGCAGCTTCCGCGAGCTGCGCCGATCCCTCGTGAACGGATCGGAGGAGAGCGCCGCGAAGGCGCTCGTGCAGGTGAAGGCGATGCTCGCGAGCGGCGATCCAGCGCAGCGCCGCGGTGCCGCGCTCGCGCTCGGGGTGCTCGGCGATCGCGCGACGCTGCCACTGCTGCTCGACCTCATCAAGGACGGCGACGAGGCCGTGCGCGACGCGGCGTTGCGTGCACTCGACCACTTCGGTGAGCGGACGGGCGAGAAGACTCCGGAGGCGGCACTGCCAGCGAAGAAGAAGCAAGGGTGACTCGGGACGGTCGTTGAAAGAGGGCGCTCCGCTCGATCGCGGTCGGTGAGCTACGATCGCGCGGCGATGTCGAACTCTCCGCCAGCGCCGATGCTGCAGCCGCGACGGACGGTCGCGGCGATTGCGGGTGACGCGATCGCCGGGCTCTGCCTCGCCGCGGCGGTCACGCTGATTCGCTGGCAGAGCTGGCGACCGTACGGCGCCTTCATGATCCCGTTCGATGTCGTCGCGCTCGTCGCGGGAGCCGTCGCGAGTGGACTGCTGCTGCGTAGTGCCGGTCGGTGGCTCGCCGGATCTCCCGCGGTGTTGCCGGCGGTGCTGGTGATCTGGGGAGCCGGTGTTGCGGACGCCTCGTTCTCCGGCGCGATGAAGTCGGGGCTCGCGATGAGCATGCTCGTCGCCACGACTTGGTTGCTCCTGCGCCGCGGCATCGCGGGGCGGGCGCGCGTCGTGCCAGTGATCGCAGCAGCTCTCCTCAGCGCGATGGTCGCCGCAAGCCTCGCCGGATGGCATGCGACGATCGGAACGTTCGCGCTGGTTCCAGCCGCGATCGCCCTGCTTGCGGCACTCGGCATCCAGACGAGCCGCCCGCGCCCGTTGCTCTCCGCCGTCATCGCGACGGGTGCCGCAGCGCTCCTCGTCACCTGCGCCACGATCGCGCCACCGGGTGAGTTCCCGCGTGCACCGACCGCGCCATCGAAGCAGCGCGCATCGCCCGCGGCTCCATCGGTCGTGCTGATCGTCCTCGACACACTGCGGCGCGACCACCTCTCGCTCTACGGCTACGCCCGCAAGACGACGCCGCAGATCGACCGCTGGGCAGGTGACGCCTTGGTCTTCGATCAGATGACGGCCACGTCGTCGTGGACGCTGCCATCGCACGCGTCGATGTTCACCGGACTCTTTCCCCGCTCGCACGGTGCGCACGGCTTCCGCAGCACCGAGCGACACTCCAACACCTATGTGCTCGGCCCGGAACCCTCCACGCTGGCCGAGCTGGCGAGCGACGCTGGCATCGCCACCGGCGCGGTGGTCGCGAACTTCCATTTCCTCGGCCCCGAGTTCGGCGTGAGCCGCGGCTTCGACAGCTACTGGATTGGCATCCCACGAAAGGGCTACCAGCTCCCGCTCGTCGACGGACTCGTTCGGCGTGCCTTTCGCCGCCGCTACGACGATCAACAGCTCGCCTACTACCCGGCGCGCTCCATCACCGATCGCGCCATCGACTGGGTGCGCGAGCGCGGCGACCAGCGCTACTTCCTGTTCGTGAACTACCTCGACGTCCACCGACCCAACAACGCGCCGCCGACACCGGAAGTGCCGCTCGACGACGAGGAGGCGAGCCCGCGCCTCTCGCCCTCGTGGGACGCGGTGCTTGAAGGCAAGCCGATCGATCCGCGCGTCCGCCGCGGCCTCGAGAACGCCTACGACCGCGAGCTGATCGGCCTCGATCGGCAGGTCGGCCGGCTGCTCGAGCTGCTCCGCGCCGAGGGGCGCGACCGCAACACCTGCGTGATCGTCACCTCCGATCACGGCGAGCTTTTCGGCGAGCACGGTCTGGTCGACCACATGATCACGCCCTATCGCGAGGCGATCGACGTGCCCTGCATCGTGACGGGGCCCGGCATCGCCGCCGGGCGCAGCAGCAAACCGGTGCAAACCGTCGACGTCTTCTCGACGATCGCGGAGCTCCTCGGCGTCGATTCGGGGCCGCGGCAGGGCACCTCGCTGCTCGGCGAGGAGACCCATCCGATCGTCTCCGAGTGGTACGCCTGCCCGGACGGAGCGCTGCGCAATCCCCGCTTCAAGGGGCGCTTTGACTCCGACGTCCAGACGCTGCAGAGCGGCACGCTCTTCCTGATGGAGTTCGAGGACGGGAGGTGCGAGCTCTACGACCTGGCGACCGACCCGGCGGAGACGCACAACGTCGCCACCGAGCGTCCCGCGGACGTGGCGCGCCTGCGCGCCGAGCTGGACCACTGGCGCGCGACCCATCCAGCCGCGCCGCGATTGCAGAAGCGCGGCGAGCTCCCCGATCTCTCCGACGAGAACGACTCGGCACTCCAGCAGCTCGGCTACGGGAGATGACCGCGGCGGCCACCCCGATCCGCATTTACCGGATCCGCGATCACTCGGCACGGCGCTCCACCTCGATCGCGAGGCGCCGCGTTTCGGCATCGCAAACCGTCGTGCCGCCGGCGAGCTCCTGGCGCAGGCGCGCCAGCGCTGCATCGGCCTCGACTCCTGGACCGACCGCCTGATGCGCCAGCGCGAGCAGCGCGACGTTGACCGCGTCGTGGTGCAAGGCCTCGGCCCGTTCCAGCGTCGCGAGCGCCAGCCCGTGGTCGCCGAGCCGCAGCTCGCAGGCCCTGAGCGTTCGCTGGCACGCTGCTTCCTTCGGAAGCGCCCGAACGGCCGCTTCGGCGAGCACGTGGGCGAACTGGTAATCCTCGGGCGCACCGTCGCCACGGCTCGCGATCTTCCAGCTCGCGGCGAGCCACGCAGCCGGTGTGTCGTCGGTGACGAGCGCGAGTGCGATCGCCGTGTCGCGTACGTCCTCGCGCAGCGTCCGATCGGCCGCGAGCTGTTCGACGACGGCGTGGCGGGAGAACTTCTCGCGGAACCGTGCCCGGTAGAGCGGCAGTGCGGCGGCACCCGCCGCTTCGGCCGCATCACGCCAGGCCACCCGCTCCGCGACGGTCGCCGTGGTCCAGACGCGCACGGCGCCGTCGTCGGCCGCCGACGCCAGCATCGTGACGTCGGGGCTGAAGGTGACCCAACGGATGATCTCCTCGCTTGCCGTCCACGCGGCGAGACAACGGGAGAAGCCGAGATCCCACAGTCGCACCGTGCCGTTCCAACCGGTGGAGGCGACCCGCGCCGCCGACCCCGACGCGGTCACGCCGTACACCTGCGACTCCTGTGCCTGTGAGAAGAGCTGGGTGCCGCTGGTCGGATCCCAGACGCGCAAGGTCTGGTCGCGCGAGCCAGAGAGGATGCGGCTGCCGTCGGGGCTGAAGGTTGCGCAAGCGAGCTCGGGCTGATGACCGCGCAGGACGCCGACGCACTCGCCGCTCTGGGCATCCCAGACGCGCAGCGTGCCATCGAGCGACGCGGAGACGAGACGGCTGCCGTCGGGGCTGAAGCTCACCGTGTTGACGCCGAGCTCATGGCCGCGCAGCACGCCGACCGCGCCTCCACCTCGCCAGAGGCGGACCGTCCGGTCGTCCGATGCCGACGCCAGCAAGTCACCGGACGGGCAATAGGCGACGCAGTGCACCGCGCCTTCGTGGCCGCGCAGCACGTCGACCGCGTCGCCCGTGCGAGCATCCCACACGCGGACCGTCTGGTCGTCCGAAGCGGACGCCAGGCGCCCGCCGCGTCGATCGAAGGCGACCGATCGCACGGCTTTCTCGTGTCCGCGGATGCGGTTCAAGAGCCTGCCGGTGCGCGCATCGAAGACGAGGATCGAGCCGCTCGCCGTGCCGCGGGAGGTGCCGCACGCGCAGGTCGTGCCATACGCACCGACCGCAACGAAGCGGCTGTCGGGGCTGAAGCCGGGCCGGAACAGCATCTCGTCTCGTTCACCTCTCAGCACCGTCACCCCTTCCCCGATCGAGCTGTCCCAGATGCGCAGATCGGGATCCCACGCCACGGACGCGACGCGCGCTCCATCGGGGCTCATCGCCACGCCCCAGACTTCGGGGAAGTGGCCGCGCTGGCAGGCGATCGGCTCGCCGCTGTCGAGGTCCCAGATCCGGACGGTGCCGTCGCGCGAGCCCGACACCAGCCGATGGCCATCGGCGTTGAAGGTCATGCAGTTGACCGTGGCGGCGTGGCCCCGAAGCAGGGCGAGCCGGCGCCGCGTGACCCGATCGAGCACGACGATCGAGTGCTCGACCGTCGCCACTGCGATCTGCTCTCCGCGGCGGTCGAGCACGGCGTTCCCGATCGCACCCTCGACGATCCCATCGTGACGGCTGATCTCTGCGCCGGTGGTCGCGTCGAAGACGATGGCGCGCCCGCCCTTTCCGGCGGTCACCAGTCGCATGCCGTCGCCATGGAAGACGAAGACGGAGTCGGAGACGGGTGGACCCTGGCCGCCGAACACGCCGATCCGCGTGCGGGTCTTCGCGTCGAAGACGAGGATGGTGCCGTCGGAGCTGGTCGAGAGCAGCCGCGCTCCGGCCGGATCGAAGCAGAGATCGAGCGCGGCGCAGGATCCCGCGGCCTCCGGCACCTCGATCACGCCCTCAGGCTTGCCGGTCTCGACGCACCAGAGGCGGATGGTCCCGTCGGAGGCGCTCGAGGCAAGCCGGCGCGAGTCGGGTGAGAAGACGAGGTCATGCACGCCGCTCGCATGGCCGGTCAGCCGCGCGCGCAGGTGGCCGTCATGAGCGTCCCACAGGCGCACATCGCCTTGGTCTTCGCCGGACGCGAGCACGTTGCCGTCGGGACTGAACGCGACGGCGTTGCCGGTCGTCCCGTGGGTCAGCCGCTGCAAGCTGGTGTCGGTCCCGTTCCAGAAGTGGTGCCACTCCCAGCCGCGCTCGCTCTCGTCGCACCGTTCAAGAGTTTGGTGCGCGTCCCGTGCCTGGTTCCTCGCGAGGTTGGCGTCGACCGCCGCCATCCGCGCCGAGTAGCGCTCGACTCGCGCCTGCCCGACCGCAGCGGTGATGTCGCGGTTCGCCTGCTCGAGCTCGAGATTGGTGCGGACGAGGTCCTCGTTCGTCCGCGCGCG
>CAYRQC010000093.1:0-5933 GCA_964426265.1 uncultured Phycisphaerales bacterium
CGTTCCTCGACAACCAAATCGACCAAGGGACGCAACTTCAAAGACTTGGAGAGTGGCTTCCTTCGAAGCGTATCGACTCGTTTCGCACTCAACAACGACGCGTGAACTCAGGTTCCATCCCTGAGTGGCTGTTTGACATGAATGCGCGGCGGGATGCGGTGCTCGACGACGTGCGTCCCCTCACAAAAGGTCACTTCGCGTAGCCGAGCGCGGCCAATGCGGCCTCGGCGTCGAGCTGCGCCTCGTCCGCCCGCCGACCGCCGGTCACGCGCGGGAACTGCTCGCATTGGTGGGCAAGCAGTGCCGCCATCGCGGCGACCCGCTTCGGTTCGGCCTGCGCGAGGTTCTTCGTCTCGCGCGGATCGAGCGTGAGGTCGTAGAGCTCGTAAGGTGGCGACGACGAGTTGGCGTGCTGGATCAGTCGGAAGCCACCAAACGTGATCGACTGGAGGTCCGGAACCTCCATCGCGAGCCGCGGGCGGTCGGCGGCGGCGAGCGTGCGGAGCGAGTTGCCCGGAAGCGTGTCGGGGACTGCGAGGCCGAGGCAGTCGAGCACCGTCGGGACCAGGTCGACCGACGAGACCGGCAGCGTGTTTGGACCGGTCGCGACTTCCCCCGCCATTGCGCGCGGCCACCGGATGACCAACGGGATGTTCACGAGCTCACCGTAGAGCTGGAAATTGTGCCCAAAACGGTGGTGCTCGCAAAAACCCTCGCCGTGATCGGAGGTGAAGATCACCATGAAGTCCTCGCCACGCATCAACAGCTCGAGCTCGGTCAGGAACGATCCCAAAGCCTCATCCATCCTGGCGACGCCGGCGTCGTACAGGTTCCTCAAGTACTGGATGTCGCGAGGTCCGGGCGGCGAGCGGTCGCCGTTCTGGGAGACGGGCTTGGAGCCCGCCTCGGTGTTCAACCACGGGCCGCAGTACGGGTCGTCGGCCGGCTCGAACCGGGAGTCCAGCCCATAGGGCTGGTGTACGCAGTAGGTGTGGAGGAACATGAAGAGCGGTCGCTCGCTCCGGCGCGAACGGAGGAAATCGAGAGCCGATTTCCAGTTGAATCCGGCCTTCATGTACGACTCGAACCGATCAAAGCCCTGGTCGAAGCCGAACCGCGTGGTGACGTAGCCCCCGCCAGCGAGCCCCCACGTCTCGAAACCCGCAGCCTTCAACATTCTCTGCAACATCGGCATCGCCCCGACGGCAGCCGAGGACTCCTCCTCCATTCCGTGCTGTTGCACGAATGTGCCGGTGAGGATCGAGGTGGTCGACGGCAGGGTCCAGGAGGCCGTCGCGACCATGTCGGTGTAGACCGTCGCGCGTCCGCTCGCCCACTTCTCGATCTGGGGGCTCGTCGGCCGCGAAGAGCCATAGAGACCGAGGCTGTCCGCACGCAGCGTGTCGATGTCGACCAAGATCACGTGTGGCATCGAGGGCGGCGTGCTCGCTCCGCCGTCGAACGTGAGGTCGCCCCAGTAGACGGCATCGAAGGACGGGTCGCCGGCGGCCCCGGGTTCGGTGACGAGACGCAGCTCGAACGCCTTCCCACGGAGAGCTCCCAGCTTGACGCGGGCCTGGAAGAACCCCTTGCCGGACTCGGCCACGGTGAGCGTGCGCGACCAGAGACGCTTGCTCTTGCCATCGACCACGGCATCGATCGCGACAACGGCACCGTCGCTCATCACCGCGCGGCTTTCGACGCGATCCCCTGCTGCTTTCCAACCGTGTCCTTCGAGCGCCACCGCGATGCGCAGCTCCTCCGCTGCGAGGCCGCTGCAAGGAACCGAGAGGGCCGCGCCGGCGGGGAGCAGCAACGCCGTACGGGTGACGTACCAAAGCTCGATCCTGTGCGCCAGGTCGAGCGCTGCCGGGTTGCTGCCGCCTTCGCCGTCCCCGCTCCGCACGCGGTCGGCGGTCTTGGGCAGCGGTTCATTCGTCCACTCGATGCGGATGGCTTCGGGAGCCACCGCGGCGACCGCCTCGAGGCAGCGTGTCGTCGCGTTCCACCAGATCCACGGGCCGTGGCCGTCTGCGCGCACCGCATCACTGCCGGAGAGCTCGCGCTCTCCTTGGTAGACGCTCACCGCGGTATCGGCGAGCGGAACCATCCGAGTGGAAGCGCGCCAATAGCTGAGGCCACACTCCGATCCGAGACGCAGCACGAGCTCGCGCGTGCGCGTCGAGTCAAGGCGCCATTCGCGCGCCGCGAGCTCGGTCAGCACCGCCTTGAAAGACGCCCCGCACACCGCGCGCAAGTTCGGTGGAAGGCTGCTCTCCGGATACGAGCTGACCGTGACCAAACTGAGCCGATCGAGCAGGCAGTCGCCGGCGCGGATCGGCTGCAGTGTCGCCGGACTCGTCTGCGAGCCGGCGGAACCCGGCAGCGACCCGAGACACAGGAGCAGCAACGTGGAAGGCCAGGAACTCGGCATCGGAGTTGTCTCGGGTCGCGGCGCAGCCGGACTGAAGCGGTCACTCAATGGCGGACGCTATGTCACTTCACGCGAACCGACAAGTGCCGGCGTGCCACGATCTTCCAGTCGAGCGGCTGGGCTGACTTGCGTCGGAGCATGCCGACTTTCCCGCCATCGAACCGGGCGCCGCGACGGACGTGCTCGCCAGCTGGCGCAGAGTCCACGCGGCAAGGCGGTTAATGTCTCGTGCCCGCATCCGCCCGGGCAGGTACCAACAGCAAGTGGCGTGGATGACGCGTTCGACGGCGGCCCACACGCGGCCAGCAGCTGGTGAGGATCTCCCATGAACCTTGGTCCGAAGACGGGCAGCGAGTCCGCTCCGAAGGCGACGCCGGGCCGCACGCGGCTGCGACCGCCGGTCCACCTGCAACCGAAGGGCTGGGGCCACGAGGTCTGGATCCACAACGACGAGCGCTACTGCGGCAAGCTCCTCTTCGTGAAGGCGGGCAAGCGCTGCTCGCTCCACTTCCACCGCAAGAAGTACGAGACCTTCTTCGTGCAGAGTGGCCGCGTCCAGATGCGGCTCCGCCACCCCGACGGCCACGAGGAGTCGTTCGAGATGAAGAAGGGCGACTGCCTCGAGATCCCGCAAGGCACCGCCCACCAGTTCACCGGTCTCGACGACTGCGAGCTCTTCGAGTTTTCGACGCAGCATTTCGAGGACGACTCGCACCGGATCGAGAAGGGCGACTGACGGTGTCCGAGCCGGAGCACGAGCCCGTCACGAGCCCCCGTTCCCGCGTGCCGCAGACCGACGATCACCGCCGCCGCGGAGGCGCCAGCACCGCGCCCGTGGCGCCGCTTCCGGGTATGGCGGGCGGTCTCTTCCCGGGCCAGGGCACGATCTCGTCCATGCGCTGGGTCGATCAGTGGCTCGGCATGCCGCTCTGCTTCGTGTTCGGCGTGCTCGTCAGCCTCGCCCGCTGGCTGGTGCCGCGGCCCGACCGCCCGGTGCGAGAGGACGGCACCGTGGTCGTCGTCAAGTTCTTCGGGCTCGGCAGCATCATGCAGGCGACTCCGCTGCTGCGCGCCATCCGGAAGCGCTATCCGAACGGGAAGCTGGCCTTCCTCACCTTCGCGTCGAACGCGGGTCTGCTGCGCCGTCTCGGCGTGTGCACCGATCTCCACTTCATCCGCAACGGTTCGCCGCACCTCTTCGTGTGGGACACCCTGCGCGCGATCGTGTGGATGCGTTCGCGCCGGGTGGATGCCTGCATTGACCTCGAGTTCTTCAGCAAGTTCACCACGCTGATGGCCGTGATGGGGGGCGCGCGCAAGCGCATCGGCTACCACCTCAATGCCTACTGGCGCTCGAGCCTGCTCACGCACCCGATCTACCTCAACTACTACCGCCACATCTCGGACATCTTCGCGCAGGCCGGAACGCCGCTCGACGCTCCGGTGGAAGACCTGTCGCTGAGCCGGTTGCCGATCGATCCGGTGGCGCTGGGACGGGTCGATGCCTTCCTCGCGGCGCGCGGCTGGGCCGCGCCCATGTGCGTGGTCGGCGTCAACGTCAACGCGGGCGAGCTGTCGCTCGAGCGGCGCTGGCCCACGGAGAAGTTCGCCGAGCTGATCGAATCGCTCGTCGGTCGCCACGCCGACGTGTGCGTGCTGCTGACTGGAGCGCCCGACGAAGAGCCCTACATCCGCACGGTCTGGGATCGGCTGAGCGAAGCGGCGCGCCGTTCGGTGGCGATCACGGCCGGGGTCTGGTCGCTCGACGACTTCATCGCCGGGCTTTCGCGCTTCCGTTGTTTCATCACCAACGATTCGGGTCCCATGCACCTCGCCGCGGCGCAGGGTGTCGCGATGGTCTCGCTTTGGGGACCGGGACGGCCCGACTTCTACGCGCCGCGCGTACCTCGGCACGAGGTGATCCTCGAGGACTTCGCGTGCAGTCCGTGCCTCTCCTACATCTTCACCACCTTCGAAGGCATGTGGTGCCACCACGAGGGCTGGTGCATGCAAGCGATCCAGCCGGAGCGCGTGTTGGTCGCCGCCGAAAGGCTGTTGGCGCCGGAACGCCCTTGACGGTGATGGCCAACGCGTTGCGTATCGCGGCTGCGCGCTTGCACCCTGGATGGCCGATGATCGCCGTCACCGGAGCATCCGGCTGCGTCGGAGGCGTGCTGTGCGACGCGTTCACGAGGCGCGGACTCTCCGTGCGCCGCCTGACCCGTCGTCCCGTCACCGGCCGCGACGATGCGGCCTTCAGGCTCGGAGAACCCGTCGCCGACGCGTGCCTCGCGGGCGTGCATACGCTGATTCACGCCGCCCATGACTTCCACCCGATACGCGAGGCGGAGCTGCGGCGCCGCAATGTGGACGGCACTCGCCGTCTGTTCGACGCCGCGCGGCGCGCGGGGGTGCAGCGCGTGCTCTTCATCTCGTCGATGGCGTGCTACGCGGAGAGTCGATCGGCCTACGGCCGGGCCAAGTGGACCATCGAACAGGAGGTGCGGGCCGCGGGTTGGAACAGCATTCGCCTGGGCACGGTGTTCGGTCCGAAGCGCGGTGGGGTGTTCGCATCGCTCGAGCGCGTGGTACGCGTGGCACCCGTGCTGCCCGATCTGGACCAGCGCGCGCGGCTCTTTGTGCTGCACGCGGAGGACCTCGCGCGCGTGGTCGAGGCGTGGCTGGAACTGGGTGACGCTGCCGCGCCGGCGCTCATTCGTGCCGCGCATCCGCAACCCTTCAGCATGCGCGGCGTGCTCGAAGTGCTGGCGGAGGCCGCGGGCCGGCGACCGCTCTTCGTTCCGGTGCCGATCGGGGCCATGCTCGCGACGCTCCGTACGTTCGAATCGCTCGGCTTGACCCTGCCGTTTCGAAGCGACAGCTTGGTGAGCATGCTGTACGGCAACCCGGATCCCGGCCTCACGCTCGAAACACTCGGCGTGCGGCTGCGAGCACTCACCGCCGCATCGCTCCGCGGTGAAGCGTGACGGTGATACGGGCCGACCGCATCGCCGCCGAGATCGCCCACGGCCGTGTGTTGCTCGCCGGCCATTCCTCGATCTGGGCGTGGAGCACTCCCGCGGCGGGGCGCCGCGGCCGCCTTCGCGCCGCGCGCATCGGCGAGGCCGGCGGGTTTCACGGCGGCCAGGAGCTCCTCGAGATCGGCTGCGCCACCGGCATCTTCACGACGTGGGTGGGAGAGGTGACCGGCGCTCGCGTGCTGGGGGTCGACATCTCGCCCGACTTGATCGCCGAAGCGCGGTGTCGACTGCCGGACAACGCCTTCGAAGTGGCGGACGCGCACGCGCTGCCCTTCGCGGCAAACCGGTTCGATGGCGTATTCGGCAGCTCCGCACTCCACCACCTGGAAGTGGACGCAGCGCTCGCCGAAGTACGGCGGGTGTTGAAGCCCGGCGGGCGCATGGTGTTCGCCGAACCCAACCTGCTGAACCCGCAGGTGCTGGTCGAAAAGACCGTGCCGGCGATCGGGCGCCGCCGG
>CAYRQC010000094.1:0-5017 GCA_964426265.1 uncultured Phycisphaerales bacterium
GAACCGGCGGATCACCGGCTCGACGTATGGCGATTGTGTGCAGTTCCTCGGCGTCGCGCCGACCCGTAGCTACGACTACGACCTCCACTACGACGGTCGTGGCTACCGCAACACGACCACGTTGGAGCGCGCGACGGTGGCAGTGGTCGGCGACTCCTTCGTCGAGGCGGCGCTGGTCCCCGACGCCGCGCTCTTCACGACCCAGCTTGCGCAGGAGCTCGGCGAGCCGGTGGCCAACCTCGGCGTCGGCGGCTACGGGCCGAATCAGGAGCTGATCGTGGTGCGGCGCCACGCGCTGCCGCTCCGGCCGCGGCTCGTCTACTGGGCCCTGTTCGAGGGCAACGACCTCGGCGACATCCGCCGCTACGAGTGCCAGCTCGAGGAGGTGCGCGCCGCGCCGCCCGAACCTGCCGGCCGGATCACGCGCAGCTTCACTGCCAGCGCGCTCGGCTTCCTCGGTTGCTTGACCGCTTCCGGGCCGCAGGTCGACGGCCCGCGCGCCGTCGATCACTCGGGTCGCATCGCGGTGGAGGGACCCGACCACGGCACCCGGATCTACTTTCCGTACGAGGCGCAGCCACTCGGTGCCGTGGATCTCGCCTCCCTCTCGAAGCTGCAGGAGATGATCGCCAGCGCGGCGCACGACTGCACGGCCGCGGGCGCCGAGCTCGTGCTCGTCTTCATTCCGGAGAAGTTCCGGATCTACCACGACCTCTGCGAGATCGAGCCGGCGAGCTCGTGCAGGAGCTGGCAGCTCTCCGACTTGCCCGAGCGGGTGGCGACGTTCGCGGCGACCGCCGGCATCGCAGAGATCGACCTCACTGCCGCGCTGCTCGAAGCGGCGCGGTGCGGCGAGTTGGTCTACTTCGCCGACGACGGCCACTGGAACGTGCGCGGTCATGCCGTCGTCGCTCAGGTCCTGACCGCCGACGCGCGCGCGCCTCGGGATCGAGGTTCCGCGGTGAGCACGGAAGCGCCGACGCCACCGGCTGCAGGCCCACGGCCGATCGCGCCGCTGCTCTGCCAGCTCGCGGCGGTGGCACTCTTCGTTACGCTCGCGTGGCTCACCCGCCGCGCCGTCGACGACTCCTACATCACGTTCCGCTACGTCCGCAACTGGGTCGATGGCTTCGGGCCGGTCTTCAATCCCGGCGAGCGGGTCGAGGGCTACTCGAACTTCCTCTGGATGGCGCTGCTCGCCGCGATCCATGCGCTCTTCCATTCGCTCGACCTGATGGTGGTGGCGGAGGTGCTCGCGTTGGCATTCGGCGCGGCCGTGGTGCTCGGCGTCGCGCGGATCGCCACGGCGCGGCTGGGCGCGGTCGCCGGTGTCATCGTGGCGTTTCTTCTTGCTCTCCATGCACCGCTCCTCACCTGGAGTGTGGCGGGGCTCGAGACGTCGTTCTTCACGTTCCTGGTGCTCGCGTCGTTCGGTGCCGAGCTCTGCGACCACGACCACGGGAGCCGTGGTTGGCGGGGGCCGCTGCTCGCAGCGCTGGCGACCATGACGCGCCCCGATGGCGGCGTCTTCCTCGCGGCGATCGTCGCGTTTCGTTGCCTGTGGTCGGGGCGGTCGCGCGCCGCCGCGTTGCGACATGGCGCGCGCGCGCTGCTGCTTTTCGCGCTCGTCTACGGGCCCTATTGGGCGTGGCGCTTCTGGTACTACGGGTGGCCGCTGCCGAACACCTTCTATGCCAAGGTCGGGATGGGCGCGGCGCAGTGGTGGCGTGGTGCGGACTACGTCTTCGACTTCCTCGGGGTCTACGGCTACTGGCTGGCGCCGCTGCTGTTGCTGGGAGCGATCGCGCGGCGGCGCGAGGTGTGGGCGCGGCTCGCCGCCGTCTACGGGGTGGCCGGGCTGCTCTATGTGGTGATGGTCGGCGGCGAGTCGCTCGGTGTCTATCGCTTCATGGTGCCGCTCGCGCCGTTCATCGCCTTGCTCGGGGTCGCAGGAACGATCGTGGCCGCCACGTGGTTGCGTTCGGTCGTGCGCAGTCGCGTGGTGGCGCAGGTGGCGGTCGGGGCCGTCGTCGCGACGACCGCCTTCTCCTCGCTCATGCCGGTCGCGGGACCGGTCTTCCGGCCCGCTCGCTATCGGTCCAGGGAGCCGCGCTCGGGAGTCGAGTTCCCGGGCGATGGCAAGCTCCACTCGTTCACCTGGTTCGACGACTACTTCGTGGCGCGGCTCGCGATCGCGGCGCGCTGGCTCGACGAGCATGCAGCGCCCGACTCTTGGGTGGCCGCGACGCCGGCCGGCTCGATCGGCTACCACATGCGTCAGCCACTGATCGACATGCTCGGGCTCAACGACGAGCACATCGCCCACGTCGCGATCGCCGACATGGGGAGCGGCCGCGCCGGCCACGAGAAGGGCGACGGCAAGTACGTGCTCTCGCGCAAGCCGCGCTACCTCCTGCTCGGCAACGTCGCGGTCTTCGATCGCCCGATCTCCGTCGAGGAGATGGCGAGCCGCGTCAAGAAGTACCGCTCGGAGGCCGAGATCTGGGACGATCCGACGTTCCAGCGCGACTACGAGTATCGGTCGATGCGCGTCGCGGAGAGCGGCCTCTTCCAGTGGTTCACGTTCTACGAGCGGCGGGCCGACGCCGCGGCCGGTCCGCACTGAGGCGCGATCCGCCCGCCTCGGCTATTTCCCGTAGCCGAGCTTTCGCAGGTTCTCCTCGACCTCGGGGTCGAGCACCACCGGACCGAGCTTGAGGCACGTCTGGAAGTAGCCGTCGAGATGGTCGTGCAGCTCCTCGAGCCGTGCCTCCTCCGGAACCGCGCCGGCGGCGATGAGGTCGTGCGTCTCGCCCGGGTCGGCGACGAGGTCGAAGAGCTCCTCGCCGCCGGCGAGGCGCCGGCTGTCGAAGCGCTGGAAGGCGGGCGAGCGGCGCAGCAGCTTGAAGCGGCCGTCGCGCACACTCACGATTATCCACGCGTTCGCCGAGTCGAAGATCGTCTGACAGTCGATCAAGCGGCGCGGGATGCGGCCGCTCTCGATCGCACCGACGAGGCTCTGCCCCGGGATCTCGAAGCTGCCGCCGACCAGGTCGCGCACGGTGGCGGCGAGGTCGGTCGTCTGCGCGGGGCCGCTCACGCGGGTTCCGCCGCGCTCGCCGTTCGGGAGCTTGAGCAGCGCCAGGACGTGGGTCTCGACGTGGTACGGAGTGATGTGGTCGTACCAGTAGTCGTGCTCGCCGAGGCTCTCGCCGTGGTCGGCGGTGACCAGCACCACTGTTTTGCTCCAGCGGTCGCTCTTGCGGAGCGCCTCGAAGAGCCGCTCGACCTGGCCGTCGACGAAGGTCACCTCGCCGTCGTAGAGCTGCTCGAGCAGGCGCCGGTTCTCCGGATCGTCGATGAACTGGAGCCGTTCATAGGGCTCGCTGAGATCGAAGAAGTGTGAGCGCCGCAGCCCCGGCACGTGGGGCATGTACTCGCCGTGGACGTCGTAGAGATGGACGAAGGCGAAGAACGGGCGGGCGCGATCGGCCTCGTTGGTGAGCCAGTCGATCGCACGCGCGATCGTCTGGTCGCCATGGCGCTCGAGCGGCTCCTTCCACGGTTGCTTGCGGCGCAGCGCCCGCAGTCCGAGGTTGCCGAACGGCGTCATGCGCGCCCCTTCGCTGAGCGGCGCGTCCGCGTCGAACTCGTCGTCGTACCAGTGGAAGTGCGAGGCGAAGTGGCTCGACCGTTCGAAGAGGGGGAAGCCGCTCACGAAGCCGGCGGTTTGGTAGCCCTCCTTCTCGGCGAGCAGCCGCGGCAGGCTCGGCGTGCTGCGCGCGAGCGGGATGCCGTTCTTGCGGACGCCGCTCTCATGCGGCGGCAGTCCGGTCAGCATCGCCGTGTGTGACGGCGCGGTGAGCGGCATCGGGCAGGTGAGGTCCTCGAAGAGGACGCTCTCCTTCGCCAGCGCATCGAGATGGGGAGTCAGTCCGTCCCGGTTGCCGTAGACCCCGACGCGGTCGGCGCGCAGCGTGTCGATCGAGACCCAGAGGACGCTCGGTGCGGCGCTGGCTTGCGATGCCGTTGCCGGCGATGTCGTCGCGCGCGGAGCTGCATCGGCGAGCTGCGGAGTCGTTCGCTTCCACGTGCGCACCGCCCAGCCGAGCGCGCCGCCCGCCAGCAGCACGAAGAGCAGCGGTTGCCGGAGCAGCGCGATCTTCGCGAGCGCGCCCTCGAGCTTGGCGTGCAGGAAGAGCAGCACCGCGAGTGCACAGAGCCCGGTTGCTCCGATCACCGTCGTGCTGACGCGTCCTTGCGCGTCGATCTGGACCAGCAGTGACGCCGCGAGCCATCCGATCGGGCCGCAGAGGAACGCCGCCTCGGGTGGTGCGCGCCGCCGCGCAAGCAGGCGCAGTGCCGCGATGCAAAGTGCCGCCACGGTCCAGAGCAACGCGAGCTCGCGCGCCGCCTGCCAGAAGGGGGCCGGCGTCCACGGTCGCAGCGCCGCGACGTCGATGAGCTCGAGCGCCGCGCCGAGCCACGCGCCGACGATCGCCAGCAGCAAGTAGTGCAGGGAGGAACGCAAACGCGGGTGCATGGGGGGCGGGATGCTAGCTTCAGCCGTTCGCGATCATCGGTCGACCCACACGAGCGGGCCGGCCCTCACGAGCGGTCCGTACGGAGCAGCAATGAAGGTCTTCATCACCGATGGCGCTGGATTCATCGAGTCGCACTTGGTGGAGCGGCTGCTCGCCCGCGGCGACAGCGTGCTCGTCCTCGACGACTTGTCGACCGGCGCGATGGAAAACCTCGAGCCGTTCCTGGGGAAGCCCGGCTTCGACTACCGGATCGGCTCGGCGCTCGACGCGCCGCTCGTCATGGAGTGTCTCGACCGCTGCGACGTGACGGTCCACCTCGCCGCGGCGGTCGGCGTGCGCCTCATCGTCGAGCGCCCGGTCCACACGATCGAGACCAACGTCAAGGCGACCGAGGTCGTGCTGGCCGCCGCGGCGAAGAAGCAGCGGCCGGTGGTCATCGCCTCCACTTCCGAGGTCTACGGCAAGGGCCTCAA
>CAYRQC010000095.1:0-5170 GCA_964426265.1 uncultured Phycisphaerales bacterium
CGCGGATGTTCTGGTCGGGATCGATGATGAAGACGCAGCGCACGGTCGCCGTCGACGCCGCACCCGGGTGGATCATCCCGTAGGCGTTCGCGACCTTCATGTCGAGGTCGGCGATCAGCGGGAACTTGATGTTGACCTTGAAGTGGTGCTCGATCGAGCGCACCCACGCGATGTGCGAGTAGATGCTGTCGATCGAGAGGCCGAGGAGCTGCACGTTCTTCTTCTCGAGCTCGTCGTTGTGCTTGGCGAACTCGACGAACTCGGTGGTGCAGACCGGCGTGAAGTCGGCCGGATGGGAGAAGAGGATCACCCACTTGCCCTTGTACTGGGCGAGCGAGATCGGCCCGTGGGTCGAGTTGGCGGTGAAAGGCGGAGCCGGCTCGTTCAGGCGCGGCAGGCCGGCAATGGTGGCCTCGGTCGACATGTCAGTGCTCCAAGAGATGAGGAAACGGTGCAGCATCAAACGCACGGCAGGCGGCCAGCGCAACCGCTTGGACGGATCAGTGGCCGGCGGCCGGCGCCTTCATCACGAAGACCGAGCCGCCGCCCATCGAGCCGGGCAATTCGGTCACCCGTTCGAAGTCCCGCTCGACCACGGTGAAGAGGTCGGGATGGGCCGCCGCAAGCTGCTCCGGCAGCGTGTAGACCAGCCACGTCGCGGGCGACCCGGCACGCAATGCCGCCAGCTCCACGGCACTCTCGGCGATCTTCCAGCTTGGGGCGTAATAACCCGGTAGCGCGAGCTTCGCGGGGCCCACCGCCACCTTGGCATCGCCCGGCGCGGCATGCGCCTCGACCCAGTCGCGCGCGCCGACGAAGTCCTGCTTCGGGTGGGCGTAGACGCGATCGAGTGCCAGTGCCGACGCGGCGGCCACCAGCAGGACGACCGCGATCCCCCAGAGCGCCGTGCGTCGCACCTTGCAGCCGGGCAGGCTGCACGAGAGCCAGCCGCCACTGATCCGCGCGCCGCGCACCAACAGCAGGGCGCCAAAGCCCGCCTCGAAGAAGAAGAAGCGCGGATAGAGATGGCGGTGTAGCGCGAGCAACACCGCGAGCGCGACGGGTGGTGCCAGCAGATGGACCAGCACGAAGCCGCGCCGCCCGTTGCGCCAGAGCGACACCAACCCGACCAACGCCAGCAGCGCCGCCAGCGCGACACCGGTCAGCGCGAGGGGTGAGAGCCCCAGGCTCTCCACCACCTGCCGCAGCGCCCAGCCCGGCTGCGTCCACGGCGTCACCTTGGTCACGGCGACGCTGCCCCCTTCCGCGCGAGTGGTGAACGCCGTCATGACGTCACCGAGCAGCGGCGCGTAGAGCAGCAGCGCGACCCCACCACCGAGCACCATCGCGCCGAGTGCCGCGCCCGTCGCTCGCGCCACCGGCAGCGGCTCGGCGTCGACGAGCTCTTCAGGCGGTCGCGTGCCCTCACCCGCCGGCCGGAGCTTCAGCGCGAGCCAGAGCAGTCCGTGGCCGGCAAACGCGAAGAGCGCCGTCAGGTGGGTGTAGAGCGCGAGCCCAAAGAAGAGCGCGTAACGCAGATGTCCGGCGCGGCGCGGTCGCCAGAGCAGCTCGAAGAACTCCGCCGTTGCGAGCAGCGCGAAAAGCAGCAGCCCGGTGTAGCCGCGCGCGTTCTGCGAGAACCAGACATGGTGCGGCGAGACGGCGAGCAGCAGCGCGGCGAGCAGCCCCGAGGTCTCATCGAGGATGAGCCGTCCGAGTCGCGCCACCGCGGCCAAGCTCGCAACCCCCATCACCACTGCGGGCAGCCGCACCGACCACTCGCTCTCGCCGAAGGCCAGCACCGAGAGCCGCGCGAGCAGGGAGTAGAGCGGGTGCTGGTTCTCGCTCGCGTAGGTGGTGACGATCTCGGCGAGCGGCAGCCGGACGCAGTGGAGCAGCGTGTCGACCTCGTCGATCCAGAACGACGTCCCGAGCCCGACCAGCCGCAAGACCAGCCCGAGCGCGAGGATCGCGAACAGGAGCAACCGCCCGCGCGCGGTGGCGACGATCACTTGTCGGCGATGTCCTCGGATCCGTACGGGAGCCGCGTCTGGATGTCGCCGAGGTCGAGGTCGAGCTCGCCTTCGGCGTCGCGTCGGACGTCGGCGGTCTGGCCCGGCTTGCCCATCGGCAGCGTCGCATCGAAGCGGCGGTCGCCGGCGGGCTTGCCCGGCTCGTTCTCCTTCGCGCCTATCTTGCTCTCGTCGTTCGCTTCCATGGCGGTCAACGCTCCTGCCCGGTGAAACCTTCCTTCAGACGCGTCGTCGTCTCGATTGCCTCGATGGCGAAGTCGAGGTCGGCGCTGGTCTCGGCGACGGTGGTGCTCGTCGGTGATGGACCTCGGTGCGGTTCGTCGCGCCGCGGCGGTGGCTTGCGCTCGTCAGTCATCGGTCGGTCATCCTCACGTTCAGATCGCCGAGGGCTTGCAGTAGAGGTGCATCGTCTCGGCGACCCGAACGCGATCCTCGCTCGCCGCGGCGACCGCCAGCTCGCGCGCGTCGGCCGAACGACCGCTCGCCGCCGGCACGACTGCGGCGCGATCCGGTTCGGTGCCGCCTTGCACCCTACCGCGACTCCGCGCCGTGACCAGCCCGCGCGTGAGCAGATCGGCCAAGAACTTCTCGACCTTGGGCTGCTGTACTGCGTGGAAGCCGGCGACGATCTCGGCAACGGTCCGCGTCCCGTCGCACTGCGTGATGAGGCGCGCCGCATCCTTGCCGACATGCAGCAGATCGCTCGAGCGCGCGCGGTAGACGGCGAAGTTCGAGCTCGGCGGCGCGGCCGGGACGTGGGCTCCCATCTCCTCGAAGAGCTTTTCCTTGAAGTTGCCCGACTGGTAGCGGGGCTTCAGCACGGCGCACTCGGCCGCGTTCAGCTTGTCGGCGATGGTGCGCAGGTCGAAAGGCATCTCGACCAGCCGGTTGCCGTCGGGCTGCCGCAGCCGCGCGGCCCGCAGGTCGGCGGGCGGCGCTTCGGCCACCGCGACCTGGCTCTTGCCATCGAGGAAGGAGAGGTTGCCGTACTTGCAGAGGTAGAGGAAGTAGTGGCTCTTGAGCTCGAAGAGGAGGAGGTTGTCGCCGCGGAAGAGCGGGAACTCCTCGCGCAGCGCCTTCATGAACTCGAAGAAGAGCTCACGCGCCTCGCGGCGGGACATGCCGCCGTCGACCGGGGTGGCCGGTGTCAAGTGCGACGCGCAGTCGTCGCCGTGGCCATCGCCGTGATCGTGGCCGTGCGCGTCGCTGGCCGCGAGGACCGGCAAGGCCGCGCGGCCGCTCGCCGGGATCCAGTCGTAGTAGACCTGCAGGTCCTTCGCCGGATCGATGAGGATCCGCTCGACGCCGTAGACCGCGGGCTGCTCGAAGACCTTGGAGAGGTGGTCGATGTAGAAGATCCGCAGCGACACCTCGTCGACGCACTCCTTGTGGTTGCGCAGCCACTGCAAGGTCTGCCGCGCCTCCGCGGTCGTCTCAGTCGGGAAGCCGATCATCGTGTAGAGCGTGTTGCTGATGCCGGCCTGCGCGAGGCGGCGGAGGATCCCCTCGGCCTGGTCGATCGCCGTCCCCTTCTCCATCAGGTCGAGCAGCCGCTGCGAGGCACTCTCGAAACCGAAGGCGATGCGGCGGCAGCCCGAGGCGTAGAGGTCGCGGCAGAGCTCGTCGGTGAAGAGGTTCTTCTCGAGGCGGGCGTCGGTCCACCACTGGATGTCGAGGCCGCGCTTCGCGAGCTCCTTGGGCAGCGCCTTGAAGACGACGGGCGGCATGTCCTCGACGACGAAATAGATGACGTCGCTCTTCCAGAGCTTGGTCACCTTCTCGATGTCGTCCATCACCTTGTCGAGGCGGCGCTGGCGGAAACCGGGGCCGATCACCTTGTAGAGCGTGCAGAAGGCGCATTTCTCCCAATAGCAGCCGCGCGTGATCGCGAGCGGCAGCGCCAGCTTCGGCGAGAGGTAGCGCTCCATCGGCAGGCCGTCGAACTCGGGCGTCGGCAGCAGGTCGATCGAGAGCGGGCTCGCCGGCGGATTGACGACGACCTGGTTGCCGTGCTTCCAGATCGCGTTGCCGACGCCTTCCGCGGCGTGCGGCTTGCCGGCTGCGACGTTCTTCGCCAGCTCGAGCAGGGGCCCCTCGCCTTCGAGGACGATCGCGCTGTCGATCGCGGCGAAGACGTTCCCGCTGCGCGTCATCTTCTCGCCGATGTAGGCGAGCAGGCCGCCACCCACGGTGACGTGGATGTGGGGCGCGACCTCCTTGATCATCCGCGCCAACGCGAGGCCCGGAATCACTTGGCTCGTGTAGGTGAGCGAGATGCCGACGAGATCGGGCTTCAGCGCGAGAATCTCGGGGAGTGCCTTCTCGCGGTAGTACTCGCAGAAGAAGTTCGCCTTCTCGTCGAAGACGGCGGCGAGGACCTCCGACTCCTTCTCGATCGAATGCTGCAACGTGTAGTTGTGAGGAGTCAGCGCCGTCGGATAGTGCTCGGCGGAGATCAGACGGAAAGCGCGATCGAGCAGCTTCACGGCCCGCAGGTAGCGGTCGTAGTCGTAGAAGAGCTCCTCGGTCCGCAACGTCGTGAGCGCGTCGTCGATCCCCTCGACCACCGCGGCGGCGGAGGCGTGCGCCTCGGCCAGCACCCGAAAGCGATCCATGTCGGGGAGCGGCAACGGCTGGTCCACCGGGAACGCCGCGAAGGCGGCCGCCACCCGATCACGCGAGAGCTCGAGCCGCTCCCGGCGGAGGAACCACTCGTGCGACTCGAGGTTCAAGTCGCGCTGATGGCTGTCGGGGAAGCCGTTGGCGCGCAGGAACGCGACCAGCGAGGGCAAGGAGAGGTAGGGCTGCGTCGGATGCGCCTGCGGCGGGAAGACGAGCAAGGTACGCATGCGTGACCTCTCCCATCGCGATCCAATTCAGGGCGGTGGCGTCACAACGTATCGGCCGGCAGCCCGCGAAGCACGATTTCGATCGGTCCGCGTGCCTCCTGGACAAGAAATCCCCGTGCCTGGAGCTCCCGCCGCGCCTCGCCGTTGAACCCGAGCGCAATGACCCATCGGCAATCGGCGATCCGCGACGCAAGGGACAGATAGTCCCGAAAGACGCGGCCGCGCGCCGGCGGCAGCAAGCGCCGCTCGATGAAGCGGACGTCGCCGTCGCGCCGTTCGAAGACGAAA